>CAVATZ010000009.1:0-46396 GCA_963591655.1 Clostridiales bacterium | reverse complement strand
CTCAGAGCGCTATGATTCCCAGCACGATACCGAAGATCAGCATCACCATACTCACAAGATAGTAGGGCGGAATGCTGAACTTCATGTGGTCCTTCAGCTCCGTGCCGGTGAGACCGATGGCCAGGTAGGTGGCCGGTACCAGCGGGCTCACCATGAGCGCCAGGTTCTTGCCGATGAGCATGGTCAGCGCGGTATTCAGGGATGCCACGCCGTAGGTCTCGCCCACCTTCATGACGAGCGGCATAATGCCGTAGAAGTAAGCATCTGTGCCGACGCAGAGACCCAGAGGCAGCGCCAGAATACCGAAGATGATGTGAATGTACTGTCCCATCGCCGCCGGGATAATAGACATGATGGCATTGGCCATGGCCTCCAACATGCCGGTGCCGTCAAAGACACCCACCATGGCGCCTGCCGCAAAGAGGGTTGCGGAAATGCTCAGAGCCGCCGGTGCATGCTTCTTCACCAGCTTGTTCTGAAGCTTCTGATCCGGATAGTTCACCGCCAGCAGGATGCAGAGGCCCAGCAGGAAAATGACGTAGGACTTACCGATGCCGATGGACAGCAGCACGATGACCGCCACGGTCAGGAGCAGGTTGAAGATCAGATAGGGCGCCGGCTTCCGCAGTTCCTCTGCCTCCTTCTTCTCCTTCGCATCCGCCTCTACCTCGACACCCTTGCCCTGTCCGGCACCATGCTTTGCTGCGAAAATGCCCAGAACCACAGCCAGTGCGATGTTCATGCAGAAGCCCACCACCTGCAGCGGAATCAACATATGCCAGAGCTCCGTGGCGTCCATTTCCAGAACGGTAGCCGCCCGGGCCGTAGGGCCACCCCAGGGGAGCAGGTTCATAACGCCCATGCAGGCACCGGTCAGACAGAGCAGGATCCGCACATCGATGTTCATCTTCTTGTATACCGGATACATCGCCGGAATGGTAATGAGCACCGTCACCGCCGTGGTGCCGTCCAGATGTGCGATCGTAGCGATCAGCGCCGTCACCACCGTGACCGCCACCACATTGCTGCCGGCCTTCTTCACCAGCCAGCCCACGATGACATCGAAGAGCCCGGAATCCGCCAGCACACCGAAGTAGATCACCGAGAAGATGAACAGCACGCCGTTGCTGGTGGTGGTCTTAATGCCTTCGGCGATATAGTCCAGTACCTCCGTCGGGCTGTGTCCTAAAATCAGGGCCGCAATGGCCGGTACCGCCGCCAATACCACGATGGGTGACATCTTTCCCTTCAGGAGCAATGCCACAATCACAACAATCATCAAAAAGCCTACCAGAGCCGTCATTTACCAATCCCCCTATGTATCCCCTTATGCTTCATCATACTGCCTTCATTTATGCCGCACACTCCTGCAGCTTCGCCACCTCGCGGATGATGGCATCGGTATAGCTTGTGGTGCTGCCGCTGCCGCCGATATCCCGTGTGGTCTCAATGCCCGCATCCATGACCCGCTTGATGGCCTCCCGGATGATATCCCCATAGCTTCCGAGACCGATATGATCCAGCATCATGCAGGCCGACCAGAGGAAAGCTGTGGGATTGGCCAGGTTCTTTCCCGCAATGTCCGGTGCAGAGCCGTGTACTGCCTCAAACATAGCCATGTCCGTACCGGTGTTGGCACTGGGCATGAGACCCACACCGCCGATGAGACCGGAGGTCAGGTCCGTCACGATATCGCCGTAAAGATTCTCCGTCACCAGCACATCAAACTTCGTGGGATCCAGCACCAGATTCATGCAGCAGGCATCAACGATCATGTCGCAGGCCTCAATCGTCGGATAGTCCTCTGCCACCTCCCGAAATACATGGAGGAAAAGGCCGTCCGTCAGCTTCATGATATTGGCCTTGTGGATGCAGGTCACCTTCTTCCGGCCGTTCTTCACCGCGTAATCGAAGGCTGCACGGCAGATCCGCTCCGACTTCTCCCGGGTAATGATCTTGATGCTGTGCATCTCATCGTCGCTGATCTTCTCCTCTACGCCGGCATACAGGTCCTCTGTATTCTCCCGGAAGGTGACAATGTCGGTATTCGGAAAGGGTGTGGGCACCGCGCTGTTAGACTTGGCCGGCCGGAAGTTGGCATACAGATCATACTTCTTCCGCATGGTCACGTTCAGGGAACGGAAGCCCTTGCCGACAGGTGTGGTAATGGGACTCTTCAGCAGCACATGTGTCTTCTCGAAGGATGCGAAGGCCGCATCCGGAATCAGCTTGCCGTTTCTCTCATACTCCGCCTCGCCAACGTCATAAATGTCGAATTTCACAGGAACCTGCGCCGCCTTGAAGATTGAAAATACAGACGCAGAAATTTCCGGTCCGATACCGTCACCGCGGAAAAATGTTACGGTCTTTACTGCCTTATCCTTCATTGCTGTGTTCATGCGGGGTTCCTCCTCTTTCTATTCTGCGACATGTGCCGCAGGCAACATCCTGAATGACGAAGTGAAAAGGACATGCGTGTATGTGTCTTTTTCGCTGATGAGGCAAATCCTACCCCAGGTTTAAGGACATGTCAATCAAGTCCTTATTCTTTTTGGTTATGGATTGTATGATTGCAGTATAAAACGCGCAACAAAAAAGACTTTGCTGACGCAAAGTCTTTTTTCGCTCGGATTCATCTCGAACTGGAAGTTCTCGATGAACTTGCCTCCGGCAAGCATGCATCTAAGATGCATGTCAGATCGTTACGAAGTTTGCTTGATGCAAACTTCTCCACTGCCGCTGAGCCCAGTTGATTACGCGTGTACGGCTTCTGCCATCTCCTTGACGTAGGCCCCTACTGTATCAGGTGCGGCCTTGCCGTCCTTGGCCACCAGCTTCATGACAGCGGAGCCCACGATGGCACCGTCGCTGAGGCCGGCCATCTTCTTCGCCTGTGCCGGGTCGGAAATACCGAAGCCCACGGCACAGGGCACGGAGGTCACAGACTTCACCAGCTTCACCATGGCACCGATATCCGTGGTGATCTCCGAACGCACACCGGTCACGCCGAGGGAGGACACCACATAAATGAATCCTCTGGCTTCCTTCGCAATCTCTGCGATTCTGTCCTCGGAGGTCGGCGCAATCATGGAAATGAGATCGATGCCGTACTTCTCCGCCGGTCCCTGGAACTCCTCCTTCTCCTCGAAGGGGACATCCGGCAGGATCAGCCCGTCAATCCCGGCCGCGGCAGCCCTTTCCATGAACCGGTCCGTGCCGTAGGAATAGACGACATTGGCATAGGTCATGTAAACGAAGGGAATGTCGAGCTCCGCCCGCAGCTCCTTCGTCATCTCAAAAACCGTATCCGTGGTGGTGCCGGACTGCAGCGCCCGCAGATCCGCCTCCATGATCACCGGTCCCTCTGCCGTGGGGTCCGAAAAGGGGATGCCCAGCTCGATGAGATCCGCACCGTTTTTCGCCATGGCGCGGACGATTTCCTTTGTGGTCTCCAGATCCGGATCTCCACAGGTTACAAACGGAATAAATGCTTTATGCCCCTGAAAGGCCTTCTGAATGCGGCTCATTCTACCAGCTCCTCTCCTCTGAAACGTGCTACAGATACACAGTCCTTGTCTCCTCTGCCGGAGATGTTCACAACGATGATTTTGTCCTTCCCCATGGTGGGCGCCAGCTTCATGGCATGGGCCACGGCATGGGCCGACTCGATGGCCGGGATGATGCCTTCGATCTTCGACAGATACTCAAAGGCCTCCACAGCCTCACTGTCGGTCACCGGCACGTACTGCGCCCGGCCGATATCGTGCAGATAGGCGTGCTCCGGTCCGATGCCCGGGTAATCCAGTCCGGCGGAAATGGAGTATACCGGCGCGATCTGGCCGTACTCATTCTGGCAGAAATAGGACTTCATGCCGTGGAAGATGCCCAGGCGTCCCGTATTGACCGTTGCCGCCGTCTCGAAGGTATCGATGCCCCGGCCTGCGGCCTCGCAGCCGATGAGCTGCACACCGGGATCGTCGATGAAATGGTAGAAGGCACCGATGGCATTGGAGCCGCCGCCCACGCAGGCCAGCACCGCATCCGGCAGCCGTCCCTCCTTCTCGTAGAGCTGGGCCTTGATCTCCCGGGAAATCACCGCCTGGAAGTCCCGCACAAGGGTGGGGAAGGGGTGGGGGCCCATCACGGAGCCGAGGCAGTAATGGGTATCCTCGATCCGGCTGGTCCACTCCCGCATGGCCTGGGAAACCGCATCCTTCAGGGTGCCGGTGCCGCTGGTGACAGAAACCACCTCGGAGCCCAGGAGCCGCATCTTGTATACATTCAGCGCCTGTCGTTTAATGTCTTCTTCTCCCATGAAGACCACACACTCCATGCCGAAGAGCGCCGCTGCTGTAGCCGTCGCCACGCCGTGCTGTCCGGCACCGGTCTCGGCGATGAGGCGGGTCTTGCCCATCTTCTTTGCAAGCAAGGCCTGGCCCAGCACGTTGTTGATCTTATGGGCACCGGTATGGTTCAGATCCTCCCGCTTCAGGTAGATCTTGGCACCGCCCAGATCCTCTGTCATGCGCCGGGCAAAGTAGAGCCGTGAGGGCCGGTTGGCATACTCATTGAACAGCTCAGTCAGCTCCCGGTTGAAATCCGGATCGTCCTTGTACTTCTTATAAGCGGCATCCAGCTCGATCACCGCATTCATCAGCGTCTCGGGGATATACTGTCCGCCGTGTACGCCGAATCTTCCTTCCTGATTCGTCATTGTTTCTCCTCTCCTTCCGTCTGTCGCACCGCCTGTACAAAGGCCGACATCTTTCGAAAATCCTTCACGCCGTTCACTTCCAGCGCAGAGCTCACATCCACCCCATAGGGCTGAAGCTCCTGTATCGCACTGCCGACATTATCCGCTGTAAGCCCGCCGGCCAGAAAATAAGGGCGGGTAAATTCACGAAGCCAGCTCCAGTCGAAGCTGCCGCCCTCACCCCGGCCCGCATCCAGCAACAGGCAGTCCGCCGAGCTTTCCGCGGCTTTCTGAAGCTCTTCCCGGGAACGAAGCACAAAGGCCTGCCAGACTTCGCCGCCCCGGGCAGCGTTCCGGCGAAGCTGCTCCCGCAGCGCCCGAATGTCCTTCTCCGTTTCATGTCCGTGAAGCTGTGCAACAGAAATGATCCCGCGCTGCATCAGTGCCGCAATGTTTTCCGGCGCCTCATCCACAAAGACGCCCACGATACGGATTTCCGGTGACAGCATTTCCCTGAGCCTCCCGGCGGTTTCCGCATCCACGGCCCGCTTGCTTCCGGGCCAGAACACAAAGCCCACATAGTCCGGCCGCAGACGGTTCACCATCACCACATCCTCCGGCCGCCGGATGCCGCAGAGCTTAATCCTCGTCATACCTGTTCCATCCTCCTCAGGCATTGGAGGCCCGGATGTACTGCTCCAGCACCGCTGCTGCCTTGCCGCTGTCGATGAGATCTGCTGCCAGCTTCACACCCTCGCCGATGCTCTCCGCCTTGCCGCCCACATAGAGGGCCGCACCCGCATTCAAAAGAACTGCTGTCCGCTTGCTGCCCTGCAGCTTTCCGGAAAGAATCTGACGGGTGATTTCCGCATTTTCCGCCGGTGTGCCGCCCACCAGGTCCTCCTTCCTGCCTCTCTCCAGGTCGAAGTCCTCCGGCGCGATCTCCGTGGTCCGGTAATAGCCGTTCTTCAGCTCGCAGACCGTGGTCTTGGCAGACACGGAAATCTCATCCAGCCGGTCCTGACCGTAGACCACCAGCGCACGCTTCACCCCCAGCTTGTCCAGCACCTTCGCCACCGGCTCCACCAGATACGCATCGTAAACACCCAGAAGATAGTACTCCGGGCAAGCCGGGTTGGTCAGAGGGCCAAGAATGTTAAATACGGTGCGGAAGCCCAGTTCCTTACGGATAGCACCCACATACTTCATGGCTGCATGGTACTTCTGGGCGAAGAAGAAGCAGACACCCACCTCCTGCAGGAGCTGCAGGGCCTTCTCCGGATCCTGCTGGATGTTCACGCCCAGCGCCTCCTGGCAATCTGCCGTGCCGGAAAGGGACGAAGCCGCCCGGTTGCCGTGCTTGGCCACCTTGATGCCCCCGGCCGCCACCACCATGGCGCTGGTGGTGGAGATGTTAAAGGTATGGGCACCGTCTCCGCCGGTGCCTACGATTTCCAGCACCTCCATGCCGGGATGCGGCACCGGTGTGGCATGCTCCCGCATAGCTGCCGCGCAGCCGGAGATCTCCTCAATGGTCTCCGCCTTCGTGGACTTGGTGGACAGCGCTGCCAGAAAGGCCGCGTTCTGGGTCGGTGTGGTCTCCCCGCTCATGATCTCATTCATGACACCGTAGGCCTCCTCATAGCTGAGATCGCCCTTGCCGACAATTTTCTGTATGGCTTCCTTAATCATCCTTCTGCCTCCCTTTTCTATGCTCCTGCCAGCGGTCTGAGCGCCGCCAGCATTTCCCTCTTATTCTCTGCCCGCATCAGCGTTTCTCCGATGAGCACGCCGTTGATCTGATGCGCCAGCAATGTCTCCACATCCGCCCGGGTCTGAATGCCGCTTTCCGCGATGAAGGAAATGCTGTCGGGCACCAGATGCCGAAGCCGGATGCTGTTCTGTATATCCACCGTGAAATCCTTCAGATTCCGGTTGTTGACGCCGATGATCCGGGCCCCGGCGGCCGCCGCATGCCGAATCTCCTCTTCGTCATGGGCCTCCACGATGGCGGAAAGCCCCAGACTGTCTGCGATCTGAATGTACTCCCGCAGCTCCGCCTCTGAGAGAAGCGCCGCGATGAGGAGCACGATCCCCGCTCCCAGGCACTTGGCCTCGTAGATCATGTAGGGATCGATGGTGAAATCCTTCCGCAGCACGGGAATCTGCACCGCTGCCGCGATTTCCGCGAGATACTGGTCCTGCCCCAAGAACCACTTGGGCTCTGTCAGGCAGGAAATGGCGGCGGCCCCGGCGGCTTCATATTCCTTCGCAATGGAAAGATAGGGGAAGTCCGGCGCGATGAGTCCCTTGGAAGGGGACGCCTTCTTGCACTCGCAGATAAAGCTGATTTCCGGCTTCTTCAGCGCCGCCTCAAAGGGGAAGCCGGTCTTTGCATTCATGGCCTCCGCCTGCCGCCGAAGCTCTGTCAGCGGCAAGGTCTTTTTCTTTTCGGCCACCCGGAGCCGGGCATATTCCGCGATTTCATCCAGTATGTTCTGCATTTCCGCCTCCCTGCCGCGTCAAGGCCACAAAATTTCGAAGGATCTGTCCGCCCTCCGGTGTCATGATGGATTCCGGATGGAACTGAACGCCGAAGACATTTCTCTCCCGGTCCTCCACCGCCATCACTTCACCTGCTGCCGTCTCTGCCGTCACCAGAAGTCCCGTGCCGGGAAGGGTATCCGCCTCCGCCGCCAGAGAATGGTACCGCGCCACCAGAATTTCATCCGGCAGGTCCCGGAACAGCGGACTGCTGCGATCCAGCTTCGCCAGGGACTGCTTGCCGTGCATCAGCCGGGTCGCATACCCCACCCTGCCACCATAGACAGTACAGATGGCCTGCTCACCGAGACAGACACCCAGCATAGGGTACTTGCCGCGAAGCTCCCGGATCACTGCCGGGCAGATGCCCGCATCCTCCGGCCGGCCGGGACCCGGGGACAGGATAATGCCTTCGGGCCGCAGTGCGTCGATCTCCTCCACGGTCATGGCATCGTTGCGGATCACCTTCAGGTCCGGTGTGATCTCCCCCAGCATCTGGTAGAGGTTATAGGTAAAGCTGTCATAATTGTCGATGAGAAGAATCATAAGTCTGCCTCCTCTGCCTTCTTCAGGGCCGTCACCACGGCAGCGGCCTTGTTGATGCACTCCTGGTATTCCTTCTCCGGTACGGAATCTGCTACAATGCCGGCACCGGAACGGATGAATACCCGGCCGTTCTTTTTGTAGGCGAGCCGGATGGCGATGCAGAGATCCAGGTTTCCGCTGAAGTCGATGTAGCCGACACCGCCGCCGTAAATACCGCGCTTGTTGTTCTCGAGATCATTGATCAGCTGGCAGGCCCGGATCTTCGGCGCGCCGGACAATGTACCCGCCGGCAGGATGGAGCCCACCGCATCCAGGGCATCGCAGTCCTCTCTGAGCTCGCCCCGCACCGTGGAGCCGATGTGCATCACGTGGGAATAGCGTTCGATCTCATGGTACTTTTCCACATTCACGGAGCCGAAGCGGCTGATCCGGCCGATGTCATTCCGCCCGAGATCCACCAGCATGTTGTGCTCCGCCAGCTCCTTCTCGTCTGCCAGAAGCTCTGCCTCCAGCGCCTTGTCCTCTGCCTCGGTTTTTCCTCGGGGACGGGTGCCCGCCAGCGGGAAGGTATGGAGCACGCCGTTTTCCAGCTTCACCAGGGTTTCCGGGCTGGCCCCGGCCACCTCCAGGTCGCTGCTGGCAAAATAGAACATGTACGGCGAAGGATTCAGTGTCCGCAGCACCCGGTAGGTATTCAGCAGGGTGCCCTCATATGCTGCCTCCAGACGGTTGGACAGCACGATCTGGAAAATGTCTCCCTCATGGATATAATGCTTCGCCTTCTCGATCATGCTGCAGTACTGGGCCTCCTTGAAGAAGGGCGTCACCTCGCTCAGCAGCCGTCCCGGCACATCCTTTTTCTTCTCGCCGCTCCGCAGCAGCTCCTCCAGATGCCGCAGCCGAAGCTCTGCCCGCCGGTAGCCGGCCTCTCCCTCTGACAGCTTCATGTTTTCAATGAGGATGATCTTCTGCTGCAGGTTATCGAAGGCGATGACCTCGTCAAAGAGCATGAGATCCACATCCTTGAAGCTTTCCGTGTCCTCCGCGTCCAGACGAAGCGAGGGCTCATAATACTTCAGGTAATCATAGGAGAAGTAACCCACCAGGCCGCCGGTAAAGGAGGGAAGTCCCGGTATCTGGGGGCTCCGGTACTCTCTGAGAATCTGCCGGATATAGTCATCCGGATGCTGCGTTTCAATGGTCAGCGCTCCGGCCTTCAGCTGTCCGTTCTGACAGGTGATTTCCAGCTTCGGGTCAAAGCCCAGGAAGGTATAGCGGCCCCAGCGCTCCCGATCCTCCACAGACTCCAGCAGAAACACATGATCCGAAACATTCTTCAGCACCTGCAGCACCGCAATGGGTGTGGTGAAGTCCGAGAGAAAGCTTCTCGTCACCGGCAGAATCTGATATTCTCCGGTTTCTGCATATTTCATTGCCTCTTCAAAGGCGGGATAGCTCATGTTTTGCTCCTTTCCCATAAAACGCTGAATAATTACAAAAGTCCCCGGCAGAACACAACTGTATTCTGCCAGGGACGAAATTCTTCGCGGTGCCACCCTGCTTCACGCCATGCGTGCTGCTCTGCGAGATACCAACATATCTCCGGAAACTGACGTATCCCCACACGTCGCAGAATACTCGGAGCTCCGCTCCTTTCCCTGCGCCCTCAGCGGTCCATTTGACAAGCTGTACTTCTGCCCGACTCTCAGCATCCCGGGCTCTCTGTGAGAGCATACCTGCCGTTATCTCCGCCTCAACGGTTTGTTTTTTCTGTTGTTTACACTTTTACCACTTTAAAGCATCCCCGTCAAGCCTTCCGGTGCCTCCGCTCCATAACGAATCCGCATAACAGGTATCCGCAATTACAAGAATCCCTCCGGCAAATGCCGGAGGGACAAAACGCCTGTGTTTATTACTTTCTCGGATTCTTGATCTGGGCCTGTGCAGCAGCCAGTCTTGCTACCGGTACACGGAACGGTGAGCAGGATACATAATCCAGTCCGATGTCGTGGCAGAACTCTACGGAAGAAGGATCGCCGCCGTGCTCGCCGCAGATACCGCAGTGGAGAGACGGATTTACCGGCTTGCCGAGGTCGATGGACATCTTCATCAGCTTGCCTACGCCCTTCTGGTCCAGCTTAGCAAACGGATCCTGCTCGTAGATCTTTGCATCATAGTAAGCATTCAGGAACTTACCGGCATCATCACGAGAGAAGCCGAAGGTCATCTGTGTCAGATCGTTGGTACCGAAGCAGAAGAAATCAGCATCCTTTGCGATCTCGTCAGCGGTCAGAGCAGCTCTCGGGATCTCGATCATGGTACCTACTTCGTACTTCATATCCACACCTGCTGCAGCGATCTCTGCATCAGCAGTCTCTACAACAGTCTTCTTAACGTACTTAAGCTCCTTTACCTCGCCAACCAGCGGGATCATGATCTCCGGAACAACCTTGAATTCCGGATGCTTCTTGTTTACGTTGATGGCAGCGCGGATAACCGCCTTGGTCTGCATCTCAGCGATCTCCGGGTAGGTAACGGTGAGACGGCAGCCTCTGTGACCCATCATCGGGTTGAACTCATGGAGAGAGCTGATGATGGCCTTGATGTCCTCAACGCTCTTGCCCTTGGCATCAGCCAGCTTCTTGATCTCCTCCTCTGTGGTCGGAACGAACTCGTGAAGAGGCGGATCCAGGAAACGGATGGTAACGGGATCACCCTCCATAGCCTCGAAGAGTGCCTCGAAATCTCCCTGCTGATACGGCAGGATCTTATCCAGAGCTTCCTTTCTCTCCTCAACAGTATCAGAGCAGATCATCTCACGGAAAGCCTCAATTCTCTCCGGATCGAAGAACATATGCTCTGTACGGCAAAGGCCGATACCCTGTGCACCCAGCTCACGAGCCTTCTTGGCATCTCTCGGTGTATCTGCGTTGGTTCTGACCTCGAGCTTTCTGTACTTGTCAGCCCAGCCCATGATGCGTCCGAACTCACCGGCGATCTGTGCATCAACGGTAGGGATCACACCCTCATAAATGTTTCCGGTCGTACCGTCGATGGAAATGAAGTCGCCCTCGTGGAAGGTCTTGCCTGCCAGAGTGAACTTCTTGTTCTCCTCATCCATGTTAATGTCGCCGCAGCCGGATACGCAGCACTCACCCATACCACGGGCAACCACAGCTGCGTGGCTGGTCATACCGCCGCGAACGGTCAGGATACCCTCTGCAGACTTCATGCCGGTGATATCCTCCGGGGATGTCTCCAGACGAACCAGGATAACCTTCTCGCCTCTCTCATGCCACTCTACAGCATCATCAGCGGTGAAGACAACCTTACCGCAAGCAGCACCCGGAGATGCACCCAGGCCCTTTCCGAGCGGTGTAGCGGCCTTCAGTGCCTTCTGGTCGAACTGCGGGTGAAGCAGTGTATCAAGGTTACGAGGATCGATCATGGCAACAGCCTCTTCCTCGGTTCTCATGCCCTCATCCACCAGATCGCAGGCAATCTTCAGAGCAGCCTGTGCGGTTCTCTTACCGTTTCTGGTCTGCAGCATGTACAGCTTGCCGTGCTCAACGGTAAACTCCATATCCTGCATATCTCTGTAGTGGGCCTCCAGTGTCTGGCAAACCTTCTTGAAATCCTCGAAGGCCTCCGGGAACTTGTTGGCCATCTCGGAAATCTTCATCGGTGTACGAACGCCGGCTACCACGTCTTCGCCCTGTGCATTGGTCAGGAACTCACCGAACAGACCCTTGCTGCCGGTTGCCGGATCTCTTGTGAAGGCAACACCGGTACCGCAGTCATCACCCATGTTTCCGAAAGCCATGGACTGTACGTTTACAGCAGTACCCCAGGAATACGGGATATCGTTGTCACGACGGTAAACGTTGGCACGCGGGTTGTCCCAGGAACGGAACACGGCCTTGATGGCACCGTACAGCTGCTCCTTCGGATCATCCGGGAAGTCATTGCCGATCTTTGCCTTGTACTCAGCCTTGAACTGCTCAGCCAGCTCGTGAAGATCCTCAGCGGTCAGCTCTACGTCAAGCTTAACGCCTCTCTCCTCCTTCATCTTGTCGATGAGCTGCTCGAAATACTTCTTGCCCACCTCCATTACGACGTCAGAGTACATCTGGATGAATCTTCTGTAGCAGTCCCATGCCCAACGGGGATTGCCGGACTTCTCGGCGATCACCTTCACCACGTCCTCATTGAGGCCAAGATTCAGGATGGTATCCATCATACCCGGCATGGAAGCCCGTGCACCGGAACGAACAGAAACGAGAAGCGGGTTCTCCTTGTCACCGAACTTCTTGCCGGTGATCTCTTCCATCTTTACGATGTGCTCGTTGATCTGACCCATGATCTCATCATTGATCTCACGGCCGTCCTCATAGTACTGTGTGCAGGCCTCTGTTGTGATGGTAAAGCCCTGCGGTACCGGAAGACCGATGTTGGTCATCTCTGCCAGGTTTGCACCCTTTCCTCCGAGAAGCTCACGCATGTTTGCGTTGCCCTCTGTGAATAAGTAAACCCATTTCTTACCCATTGTGCTAATCCTCCTCAATTCTCTCGTTGTCGCCATCCTGCCATAGGCATCTATTTCAAAAAGCACGCTGCTGAACAGGTACGCTGAATGGTGAATCCAGATTGTATATGATTTAGAAATTCACCATAGATGATTATATATGATGAAGTTTTTTTAGTAAAGAGCAACAATGGAATAAAGTGCAGATAATTTTCTGTTTTTCGAACTTTACCCGCTTTTTACGAAAATAATTTTTATTTTTGTCGCTATTGTATACAGCTTTCGATGATACTAGAGCTTAAAACGATACCCAACACCCCAGATGGTTTCGATATACTGCGGTTTTCCCACACCGGCCTCGATCTTCTCCCGCAGCTTCTTGATATGGACCGTCACCGTGGCGATGTCTCCCACGGAATCCATCTTCCAGATCTCCTTGAACAGCTCCTCCTTCGTAAACACCCGATTGGGATGGGAGGCCAGGAACAGCAAAAGCTCATATTCCTTGGTGGTGAAATTTACCTCCTCGCCGTTCACAAAGACCCGGCGGGCAGTGCTGTCGATACGGATGCCCCGGATTTCAATGATGTTGTTTTCCTCCCGGCCGGTGCCGAGCAGACGCTCATAGCGGCTCAAGTGTGCCTTGACCCGGGCCACCATTTCCGAGGCCGAGAAGGGCTTCGTCATATAATCATCGGCGCCCAGTCCCAGACCACGGATCTTGTCCATGTCATCCCGCAGTGCAGAAACCATCAGGATAGGGATGTTCTTTTTCTCCCGCACCTTGCGGCAGACCTCAAAGCCATCCTCCCCGGGCAGCATCAGATCCAGCACCAGAAGGTCATAGTCCTTCTCCAGCGCCCGCTGCAGTCCCTGCTTACCGTCGGTTTCGATGTCCACCTCAAAGTCGGAAAGCTCCAGATAATCCCGCTCCAGCTCTGCAATGGACAGCTCATCCTCTATGATGAGTATCTTCTTTTTTTCTGCCATGTCTTACCTCCCGTCGTTCTTTATTCTCGTTATCGGTCTGTGCCGTATTCCGCGGTATCACGTACTTACGCAGCACAAAATGTATGGTGGTGCCTTCTCCCTCGGTGCTGCTGGCCCAGATCCTGCCGCCGCTGTCCTCAATGATCTTTTTCACGATGGAAAGGCCGATGCCGGAGCCGCCGGCCCGGGAATTCCGGGAGGCATCTGCCCGATAAAAGCGCTCAAAGATGAGCGGTATATCCTTTTTCGCAATGCCCTTTCCGTTGTCCGACAGATCCGCCTGCACGAAATCTCCCGCATCCCGGATGTGGATCTCCACCCGGGGCTCCTTCTTGTCCATGTATTTCACGGAATTGGAGACAATGTTGCTGATCACCTTGCGGAGCTGCTCCGGATCCGCGATCATCTCCACACCCGGCTCGACAGCATTATCATAACAGAACTGATAGCCCCGGGACTCCAGATCCAGGCCGATTTCGTCCACGCAGTCGGAGAAATACTCCTGCACATCAATGTGCGCAAAGTTGTAGGGGATCTTGTTGGTCTCGATCTTCGCGTAGTAGTTCAGCTCGTCGATGAGGCGGTTCATCTCGTTGGCCTTGTTGTAGATGGTCTGAATGTAGCGCAGCTGCTTCTCGGGACTCGCCGCAATGCCGTCCAGTATGCCCTCGGAATAGCCCTTGATCGTAGTCAGCGGCGTCTTCAGGTCGTGGGCAATGTTGGAGATCAGCTCCTTGTTTTCCCGGTCATTCCGCAGCTTCTCCTCCTGGGAGGCCTTCAGCCGGATCCGCATGCGCTCAAAGGCCTGCATCAGCTCTCCGAACTCATCGTTGGTCTCCGCCTCCAGGGTGAAGTCCAGGTCCCCGGATTCGATGCGCTTCGCGGCGGCCTTCAGCTCATCCACCGGCCGCACAATGCCGATATAGATCCAGCCCACCAGGAAAATGCCGGCCCAGAAGAGGATCACGATATTGGTCTGGACACTGGTTTTCCCCAGCACCGAAAGGTATAAAAGTACGATGGGCAGCACGGTACTGATGATGAAGCTCATCACCACCCGGCCCATCAGCCCGATATGACGCATTTTGGTCTCCTAATTTCTGTAAAACAAAGAAGGCTTTGCTTTCGCAAAGCCTTTTATACGATTCATATCGAGCTTGTGGCTCTCAATGAACTTGCCGGTGGCAAGCACGCATCTTCGATGCATGTCAGATCGTTACGAGTTCTGCTGATGCAGAACTCTTCACTCTTGCCGCTGAGGCATCATATCCCTATGATATTAGAAGCTCAGCTTCTCCTCGAAGTATGCCTTCAGCTCGGAAATCGGCATACGTACCTGCTCCATGCTGTCTCTCTCACGAACGGTCACGCAGTGGTCATTCTCGGAATCGAAATCGTAGGTCACGCAGTACGGTGTACCGATCTCGTCCTGTCTTCTGTAGCGCTTGCCGATGTTTCCTCTGTCATCGTACTCGCAGTACCAGTACTTGGACAGCTCATCGTGAATCTCTGTGGCCGGTCCTGCCAGCTTCTTGGACAGCGGCAGAATGCCGATCTTCACCGGTGCAATGGCCGGATGGAAGTGCAGCACGGTTCTCTCATCGCCGCCCTCCAGCGTCTCCACATCATAGGCTGCGCAGAGGAAGGCCAGTGTCACACGATCCGCACCCAGAGACGGCTCAATGACGTAGGGCAGATAGTGCTCGTTGGTCTCATCATCGAAGTAGGTCATATCCTGACCGGAAACCTCCTGGTGACGGGACAGATCGTAGTTGGTACGATCCGCAATGCCCCAGAGCTCGCCCCAGCCGAAGGGGAAGAGGAACTCCAGATCCGTTGTGGCCTTGGAATAGAAAGACAGCTCCTCCTGCTCATGGTCTCTTGCCCGCAGCATCTCCTGCGGAATGCCCAGATTCAGCAGCCAGTCCTGACAGAACTGCTTCCAGTAAGCGAACCACTCCAGATCGGTATCCGGCTTGCAGAAGAACTCCAGCTCCATCTGCTCGAACTCTCTGGTACGGAAGGTGAAGTTGCCCGGTGTGATCTCATTACGGAAGGACTTTCCGATCTGGCCGATACCGAAGGGCAGCTTCTTCCGGGAGGTTCTCTGCACATTCTTGAAGTTGACAAAGATGCCCTGGGCTGTCTCGGGGCGGAGGTAAACCGCATCCTTGGCATCCTCGGTGACACCCTGGAAGGTCTTGAACATCAGGTTGAACTGACGAATGCCGGTGAAGTTATGCTTGCCGCAGTCCGGGCAGGCCACCTGGTGATCCTCGATGAACTTCTCCATCTCCTCATGAGACCAGGCATCCACAGAACCGTTCAGCTCCAGTGCATTCTCTGCCGCGAAGTCCTCAATAAGCTTGTCGGCACGGAAACGGGAATGGCACTCTTTACAATCCATCAGGGGATCCGAGAAGGAGGCCAGATGTCCGGAGGCGACCCAGGTCTGGGGATTCATCAGAATTGCGCAGTCGATGCCGACATTATACTTCGATTCCTGAATGAACTTCTTCCACCAGGCCTTCTTCACATTGTTCTTCAGCTCTACGCCCAGATTTCCGTAATCCCAGGTGTTGGCCAGACCGCCGTAGATCTCAGAGCCCGGATATACGAAGCCTCTGGTCTTTGCCAGAGAAACGATAGTGTCCATAGTGTAGTTTTTAGCCATTGCATTATCCTCTTTATAATGTAATTCTCTTTGATTCTCTATACCATACCGCGCTTCTGCGGAAAAATCCAGAAAAAACTGTGCGCTGCTTTTAGGACAGGCTTTCCAGAAGCCGCAGGCTGCGAAGCTGCACCGGCACCGTCTCCCGGAGGAGGATGTCAATGTTGGCT
Source organism: Clostridiales bacterium (assembly GCA_963591655.1). GTDB lineage: Bacteria > Bacillota > Clostridia > Lachnospirales > Lachnospiraceae > Oribacterium. The sequence continues at coordinate 30,254 of CAVATZ010000009.1, read as the reverse complement.
CCCAGCTCCGCCAGCACCGCCTCCGTCAGGGTGAAGGTATAGAGCTTCGGCAGCGGCGCTGTCAGAATATAGCGCCAGGCGTAACAGCAGGCCTCACTTGCCTCCAGGGGCGGATTCTCCGTATATTCGCCGTTCAAAAGCAGCATGCGGAGCTCGAAGATCCGCCGCACCAGTGTATCGCTGATATGGGGATTCAGGATCGCCTTCAGGGAAAGATACAGGAAGTTCACCGCCTCCTTGGCCGGCAGCTGCTCCTGGCTCACAAAGTCCGCCAGCTCCAGAAGATAGGCCCCGCAGCAGGCATGCGTGAGGTCCAGCGCAATCTCCTCAAAGTAATTGATGACCTTCACGCTGTGCAGATTGTAGCCGCTGCGGCCGCTGCCCACCTGAAAGGTACCGAAAACGAAGCTGCGGCAGGCCGCCATATAGGGGCTCCCCGGCTTCTTCGCCCCGGCCGCCCATACTGTGGTCTTGCCCTCCTCCATGGTGAGCAGCGTGAGCCGCTTGTCATAGTCCCGGACCGGTGCGCCGGACAGCACCAGCCCGTGCAGCAGGATGTCCTCCTTCATGCCGCGTCAGCGCTCCTCCTGGTAGCCGTACTCCTTGAGGTAGGCGGTGTTCTCCCGCCAGTCCTTCCGGACCTTCACGAAGAGGCTCAGATTCACCTTGTCCTGCACCAGATCCTCGATCTGGATCCGGGCACCGGTGCCGATGCGCTTCAGCATGCTGCCGCCCTTGCCGATGATGATGCCCTTGTGGGCATCCCGCTCGCAGACAATGGTGGCCTTGATGTCCCAGAGTCCGCTGGGGCGCTGCTTCATCTCATCCACCAGCACGGCGATGCCGTGGGGCACCTCCTCATTGAGCTTATAAAGCGCCTGCTCCCGGATCAGCTCCGCAGCAATCTCCCGCATGGGCATGTCCGTCACGGTTTCCTCATCATAGTAGCGGGGCCCCTCCGGAAGATAGCGGAAGATGGCGTCCTTCAGCTCCTCGATGCCCTGCTTCCGGTAAGCGGATACGGTAATGACCTCTTCGAAGTTCACCAGCTCCCGGTACCGGGCAATGATCTCCGGCAGCTTCTCCGGCTCCTTCAGGGTATCGATCTTGTTCAGCACCAGCATCTTCCGCTTCCGGGTATGATTCAGCAGCTCCGCGATGTGCTGTTCACCGGCACCGATGTAGTCCGTGGGCTCCACCAGCCAGAGACAGAGGTCCACGTCACCCACGGACTTCTCTGCCACATGATCCATGTATTCCCCCAGCTTGTTGGCCGCCTTGTGAATGCCGGGGGTATCGTGGAACACGATCTGCCCCCGCTCGTCATCGTAAACCGCCATGATCTGGTTGCGGGTGGTCTGGGGCTTTTTTGAGGTGATGGCGATCTTCTGTCCGACGATTGCATTCATCAATGTCGATTTTCCGACATTCGGCCGTCCCAGCAGCGCCACAAAGCCCGATTTTGTTTCTGCCATATATTCACTCCTTCGCGTGCAAGCCGTTACGACAGGCTTCACTTAAACAACGCCTCTGTTGTACCGAAGAGGTCTGCCGCCTCTTCTACGGCACTGCTGCCGCCGATGGTGCAGTTGGCCCCGCTCTGCAGCACGGCCTCCACATAATCCGCCAGCTTCCGGATCGCCGCCACATCTGTGGACAGCACCTCGTCTCTTTCCCGCTGCAGCACTGCATTCGTCACATGAGAATAGTAGGCGCTCAGGGACAGCAGAGACTGGGTACAGCAGGTTTTCGGCGTGTCCAGCTCGGAAATGGCACCGATGATGTACTTTGTCATATCCCGGTCGGAAACTCGGAACTCCCGGAGATAAGCGGGAAGTGCTTCATACACCGCCATGGTCTCCTTCAGGTGCGGATCCCGGTAGGAGCAGAAATACCCCTCACCGGAGCGGCCGAAGCCCGCCATACAGCCGTAGGCACCGCCCTTGACCCGGAGCCGCTGCCAGAGATACTCGTAGCAGAGAATCTTCTTCAGTACCTTGAGCGCACCGGTATAGGGCAGCTTCTCCGTATCAAAGCGTCCCACCCGGGCCACGTAATTGACCTGAGAGGGTGTGCGGAAGCCCTCGTTCCGGTTGCCGGAAAGCAGCAGCTGCGCACCGGCACAGTCCTGCTCCCGCACCGGATAGGCCCCGAAGGCCTCTGTCCAGGTCGGAAGCGCTGCCTCCAGTGCCCGGAAGCCCTCGGCTTCTGCGCCGGCAGACAACAGCAGGTTGTCCAGGCGGAAGAGCTTCTCCGCCGCCGCCGTCAGCCGCTCTGTCAGCTGCTCCGGTGCCGCTGCATAGGCCTGGGCCTGCTGCTCCACAAAGCGGTAGTAGCTGATGCCGCCGCAGAGATCCTGGTAGCGTCCCGTACCGGAGAAATAAGAAGTACCCCGGTTGATGGCATAGGTATGGGCAGCGCCCTCGATCCGCATTCTCTCCCGGGAACGGGCCTCGTTCAGGATCTCCGTCATCCGCTTCACATCGCCGAAGCGGGTGGTCTTCAGGATCTCCGTCAGCAGGGAAAGCCCCGTGGGGATCTGTGAATACAGCAGCTTCAGATCCACGCTGAACACGCCGGTATAATGATTGTACTTCTCCAGATCCGGATAGGCCGTCATATCGAAGTTGATGCCGCCGGTCTCCAGATAAATCTCGGAAGACAGATCCTGGAAGCTGTGCTTCTCTGTATCCATATAGGCCAGCACCGTTTTCAGCAGTCCCGCATAGGGAATTTCTTCCTCTGTCAGGCAGGCCGTATTGAAGTTCAGCCGAAGATAGAGGATGCCGCGGCTGGAAAGCTCTGTATACAGTGTACGAACGCCGCACTTCTCACCCTCGGTGAAGTGATAGCCCGGTGCTTTTTTGTCAATGTCTTCGAGCGCCAAAAGGGGCAGTGTCTGCAGCTGCGCCTCCGTGGAGGGCTCGTCCTGATAAGCCTTCAGCGCCTTCGTTTTCTCGATCATCGCCCGCTTCTCGGCCGAAGACATTGCCCCGAGGATACCGGAAAGGCGGTCCGCCAAGGCCTGGGCCTTCTTCTCCGTCAGTCCCCGCGCCGGCTTCACCACCACCATCGCGGCGTGCGGATTGTCCAGCAGCGAGCGGCGGATCAGGCTCTCGAAATAGCCCTTGTCCAGCTCCTCCCGAAGCTCCCGGTAGATAGCCTCGCAAAGGAGGTTCTCCCAGGGCTCCCCGTCATAGAGCCAGCTGTCCAATGCCGTCAGCGCGTAAACCAAGCCCTTCGGGGTCCGGCCGTAGTCCGCCTCCCGGTACTGGAATTCATCATGGTTGATGGCAGACAGCAGCGTCCGGCGGTCCAGTCCTTCCTCGGAAAGCCGCAGCAGTGTGTCGTGGATCAGCTGCCGGAATTTCTTCTCGTCCTTCTTGTCCGCGCCCTTGGCCACAATGGAGAAGTAGGGCTGCCGGATGCCCTCCTCGAAGCCGCCGTAAACGTCATCACCGATACCGGCCTCCAGGATCGCCTGCTTGAGGGGCGCGCCCGGTGCCGAAAGGAGCGCATAATCCAGCACAGAAAAGGCCATGCCCTCCTTGGCGCTGAGACGATCACCCAGCACCATACTGCAGGAAAGATAGGTGTTCTTCCTGAGGGGCTCATTGTCGCCCACTGCAAAGCTGATTTCCTCGCGCTTCGGCTTCCGGAAGGGCTTCTGTACCTGGATTTCCGAGTCCGGGTCAATGCTGTCGAAGTCCTGCAGGTACTCCCGGTCCAGCCAGGCCAGCTTCTCCTCCATATCCAGATCACCATAGAGGATAATATAGGAATTGGAGGGATGATAGTAGCGCCGGTGGAAGGCACAGAAGGCCTCGTAGCTCAGATTCGGAATCTCCTCCGGGTCACCGCCGGACTCGTTTCCGTAGGTGGTATCCGGGAAGAGGGCATGCATGGTATAGCGCTCCAGCACAGACTCCGGATTGGAGAAGGCGCCCTTCATCTCATTGTATACCACGCCGTTTAAGGTCAGCGGGCCCTGCTCCTCGGTGAGCTCATAGTGCCAGCCCTCCTGCAGGAAGGTGCGCTCATCGCGGATGCAGTTGGGGTACAGCACCGCATCCATGTACACATTCATGAGATTCTCGAAATCCTTCTCATTGGTGGAGGCGATGGGATATACCGTCTTGTCCGGATAGGTCATGGCATTCAGGAAGGTATTGAGAGAGCCCTTCACCAGCTCCACAAAGGGATCCTTCAGCGGGAACCGCTTCGAGCCGCAGAGCACGGAATGCTCCGTGATATGTGCCACACCGGTGGAATCCGACGCCGGTGTCCGGAAGGCGATGCAGAAAACCCGGTTCGGGTCCGCATTCTTCATGGTCAGCACCCGGGCACCGGATTTCCGATGTCGGTACAGAACCGCATCGGTTCCCAGCTCCTCGATTCTTCTGCTGTCCTTCACTTCATATTTTTCCATGTATTTTACTCCTTTAACTGCGCCGTTCCGCCGGTATCCCTGTCGGGGACAGCGGTCATCAGCGCCCTGTTCAGCAGTTTCCCATCAATCGATCCTTGAAAATCGCCAGTGCCTCCCGCACCGCAAGGTGAGGAAGCAGCAGCTCATCCGTGGGCACGGTCAGTGCCGCCGGATTCTGCAGACCGAAGTGCCGTGCCATGGCCGTGGCCCGGTAAACATTGATCTCCGAGGTCAGGATCCCGATCCGGAGAGGTCGGGCCTCCCCGTGTACCAGCATGCCCTCCGCCCCCGGCGGCAACTCCTGGTGCGCCGTCCGGCTTTCCCCCAGATCCTCGGCAATGGTACGGAGCGAATAGCCGATCTTCTCCAGCGTGGAATCCGAATAGAACTCCATCAGCAGCCGCCCCGCCGGTATCCCGTGCTCCACCATGTAGTAGTACATCACCGTAGCTTCCGTACTGGTGTCATGCTCCCCTCTGCCGCCGGACAGCACCAGCACCGTCCGGGGATTTTCCTGGGCATACTCCCGCGCCAGATCCAGCCGCTTCTTGAGAGACGCCGACACCCGGTTATGGTCCAGATCCGTTCCCATCACTATCAAATAGTCCAGGTTCTCCGCCTCGGTGCTGTGGGCATAGGTAAAAATCGTCAGCAGCAGCGCCGCCAGACAGAGTATTCCCAGTCCGAAGCTGGTGAAGCAGAAAACATAGGGCCGCAGATAAACAGACTGCCGTTTCCGCCGCCTGCGCCGCAGCCGGCGCAGAAGAAACAGCAGCAGGAAATTCATGGTGGCAAAGCAGGGCCAGAGCCACAACAGCGCAGTGATGCCGTTATAGAAAAGGATCATGACGAAATAGGCGATGGATGCCACACCCAGCACCATAAAAAGCAGCTCCATGGTTTTTCTTATCGCTCCTCTGACAGCTTCGCAGCCTCTTCCTTCGGCAGAGAGCGCCGCAGCAGGTCACCCGCTGCCGGGCACACGCTGAGCTTCACCCGCAGACGCTGCTTCGAGTGCGGACAGCTTTCCTGCGCTTCACCGCTCTCCCGGTCCCGGATTTCCAGCACCTCTGCGGTGATGTCTCTTCCGTCCGGCTTCATGATGGTCAGCGCCTCGCCCACAGAAAACTTATTCTTCTGGGTCAGGAAGCAGTCCTCTCCCTCGGTGCCCTCCACAGTTCCCAGATACACCGAACCCGTCACATAGGTGTTGGAATCATAGATCTGATCCGCCGTCTGGGGCTTTCCGAAGTAGAAGCCCGTAGTGAACTCCCGGTAGGTGCACTGGGCAATCTCATTCTTGTACCACTCCATGTTGGCATGGTACTTTTCCGGACTCTCCAGGTAATCGTCAATGGCCCGCCGGTAGGTACGCGCCACCGTCGCCACATAGAGGGCCGTCTTCATTCGTCCCTCGATCTTCAGGGAGTCAATGCCGGCCTCCAGCATCTCCGGAATATGCTCGATCATGCAGAGATCCTTCGAATTGAATATGAAGGTGCCGCGCTCGTTCTCGTATACCGGGAAATACTCTCCCGGCCGGGTTTCCTCCACCACGGAATACTTCCAGCGGCAGGGGTGGGTGCAGGCACCCTGGTTGGCATCTCTGCCCGTAAAGAAATTGGACAGAAGGCAGCGGCCCGAATAGGAAATGCACATGGCGCCGTGCACGAAGGCCTCGATGTCCATCTCCTCCGGAATGTGCGCCCGCAGCTCCCGGATCTCCTGCAGACTCAGCTCCCGGGCACAGACCACACGCTTCGCGCCCAGGGACCACCAGAAACGGAAGGTCTCATAGTTCGTGTTGTTGGCCTGGGTGGAAATGTGCAGCTCCATATCCGGCATCACTTCCTTCGCGATCATGAACACGCCGGGATCTGCAATCAGCACCGCATCGATCCCCGTGTCTCGCAGCTCTGCAAAGTAAGCCCGCACACCCTCCAGGTCCTGGTTGTGGGCCAGGATATTGGCCGTGACATATATTTTCACATTTCTGGCATGGGCATATTCCACTGCCTCCCGGATCTCCGGGATTGTGAAATTTTTAGCATTCGCCCGCAGACCGAAGGCCTCACCGCCGAGATAGACCGCGTCCGCCCCGTAGTTCACCGCTGTTTTCAAAACCTCCAGCGAACCCGCCGGAATCAAAAGCTCTGTTGCTCTCACCTGTATCTCCTTCCTGGGTTAGGCCTCCGCCTCACCGGAATCTGTTGTTCTCGTCTCCTCCGCCGACAGCTCTTCCTTTCGAACGCTGAGGGAAATGCCGTCTCCCACCGGCAGAATGGAGGTGGTCAATAGGGGATGGTGGGTCAGTGTGAAAAGGTACTCCCGCATCCGACTGTGAATGGTCCGCTCCCGGCGGTCAACGAGGAAGCGACTTTCCGCCAGACTCCCCTCCTGCAGGATATTGTCAGACAGCAGCATGCCGCCAGGATTCAGCAGCCGCAGAAGCTGCGGCAGCCACACCGGATACTGGGCCTTGGCCGCATCCAGGAAAATGAAGTCGAAGCGCCGTCCCTCTGCCAGGAGCTGCTCCAGGGCCTCCCCCGCATCCGTATCCATGATCCGGATGCGGCTGCCGTAGGGGGAATTCCACAGGTTTTCCCTTGCCTGCATCACCCGGGGCGCATAGCTCTCGATGGTCACCAGCTCTGCCGTCTCCGGCATGGCCGCCGCCATCAGGTACGCAGAATAGCCCACGGCGGTTCCCACCTCCAGGATCGCCTTGGGCTTCTGTGCTGCAATCAAACACTTAAGAAGCGCCGCAGTCTCGTCCCGGATAATCGGGACTGCCGCTGTCAGCGCTTCTCTTCGTATCACCTCCAGAGCCGGATCCCGATCCGGCTCCAGAGAATGTATAAAATTGATCAGTCGTTCATTGGTAATCAAGCAAATCACTCCTCGCTGCCGCCGCCTACGATTTCCACACCGTCCTCTTCCGTGGCCGCTGTGCTCTCCTCGTCGGCAGTGCCGGCATCATCCAACAGCTTCTTGTCCTTCAGCTCAGAGTTCTTGGCACCCTCTTCTGTCAGATACTTGATGATCTCCTCCGCCGTCATGGAGGTATTCAGACTGTACTCACCGGGCTCGAAGTCCGCCTTATAAAGCCGGGACTGCAGCAGAAAGGCCTGCCGGTTGTCAATGAGTCCGGCCCCCTCCAGATTCTCCGCAATCTCCCTCCGGGTATCTCCCGTGGAAATCACAAAACTCACGTCTGTGCCGGGTTCCGCCTCCATGGCGTGCTCATAGAGCAGCCCGTGGCCGTAGCTGTAGGCCCGGGTTACGCCCTGCAGCAGCAGAAAAACGATAACCGCCGCCAGCAGCACCCGCCAGGCCAGCCCTATGATGAAATCGGAAATGCTTCTTACCGAATCTCTGTCCGACATGCGCCGTCCTCCATCAGACCTCCATGATCACCGGCAGGATCACCGGATTCCGCTTGATCCGCTTCCAGAGGAAGTCTGCCAGACTGTCCTTAATGATGTTCTTGATCTTGCCCCAGTCATTGACATGACGCACTAGGCAGTCATCCACTGCATCCTGCACCTGCACTCTGGCCTCTTCCATGAGATCCTCTGACTCACGAACATAGACAAAGCCCCGGGAAATAAGATCCGGTCCTGCCAGCAGATGTCCGGAATACTTCTCCAGCGTCAGCACCACCACGATAATGCCGTTCTGCGCCAGATTCTGACGATCCCGCAGCACGATGTTGCCCACATCGCCGACACCGAGGCCATCCACGAAGATGCCGCCGGCTGCCACATGCTCCTTGAGCTCCGCCTTCATTTCCCCGTCCTTCGGTGCGAACTCCCAGACCTCGCCGTTCTCCAGCATGAGACAGTTGTCCTTGGCCACACCCACGGACTCCGCCAGCTTCGCTGCCGCCCGGCGCATGTGATACTCGCCATGTACCGGGATGGCATACTTGGGCTTCACCAGGGAATACAGCAGCTTCAGGTCCTCGGCACAGGCATGGCCCGATACATGGGTATCCTGCATGATGACCTCTGCATGCTGCTTGTACAGCTCGTTGATGACCTTGTCCACCGCCAGCTCGTTGCCGGGGATCGGATGAGAGGACATGACGATGACGTCGTTGGGGGTGATGCGTACCTTCCGGTGCATGCCGCTGGCCATACGGGACAGTGCCGCCATGGACTCGCCCTGGGAACCGGTGGTGATCAGCACTGTCTGCTCATCCGGGTAGTTCTTCAGGTTCTCGATGTCAATGAGGGTGCCCTCCGGAATGTTGATATACTGCAGCTCCGAAGCCACCTTGATGACGTTCACCATGGAACGGCCCTCGACCACGACCTTGCGGCCGTACTTGGCTGCGGTGTTGATGATCTGCTGTACACGGTCTACATTAGAGGCGAAGGTAGCCACCAGAATCCGGTTGTGCTTATGCTCCGCAAAAATCAGATCAAAGGTCCGGCCCACGGTGCGCTCCGACATGGTGAAGCCGGGCTTTGTGGCATTGGTGGAGTCTGACAGCATGGCCAGCACGCCGTTCTTGCCCAGCTCTGCAAAGCGCTGCAGATCGATGGGATCGCCGAAAACCGGGGTATAGTCCACCTTGAAGTCGCCGGTATGCACGATCACGCCGGCCGGGGTATGAATGGCCAGTGCCGCCGCATCCTGAATGGAATGGTTGGTCTTCACAAACTCCACCTTCAGGTCGCCGAAGTTCACCATAGAGCCGAACTTCATTTCCTTCATGCGCACCATCTTGTCGATGCCCTTCTCCACCAGCTTGCCCTTGATCAGCGCCAGCGTCAGCCGTGTACCGTATACCGGCACATTGATCTGCTGCAGCACATAGGGCAATGCACCGATGTGGTCCTCGTGTCCGTGGGTAATGACGAAGCCCTTCACCTTCGTGATGTGCTCCTTCAGATAGCTGATATCCGGAATCACCAGGTCGATGCCCAGCATGTCATCGGAGGGGAAAGCCAGACCGCAGTCGATGATGATAATGCTTTCCTCTGTCTCAATTGCCGTAATGTTCATGCCGATCTGATCCAGTCCGCCCAGCGGAATGATTCTGACACTGCCGTTCTGCTTCATCTTGTCTGTTCTGCTCCTATGCTGTCTCGTTCTGACCGTTTCTACGGTTTCCGCTGCTGCCGGTGCCAATGTCGGCTGCTCCGACACTGCGGCTGCCGCCTGCTCTGTCCGGGGCGCGCTGTGCGCCGGACGTCTTCTCCGGGAATTTCCCGTTCTCTGCTGATGCTGTCCTCTGCCGTGCTCCTCCCCGTGCTCACGGTTCTCCCGCTGGGGACGTCTCTCCGCTCTCTCCCGGCTGTTCTCTCTCACGTGCTCCTGTGCGGCTTCTCTGGCTGCCTCTCTGGCATTGCCCGCCGGGTTCCGATAATGATGATTATTATTTCTCAATCGTGATACCTTCTCCTTCCAGAAGTTTGGAGAAAACATCCATGATGGTGTCGGATTCTTCCTCACCGGCAAACTCATAATCGGATTCCTCATCGTAAGGGCCTGATATGTCCTTCATGACATAGCACTCACCGTCCTCACCCTCCGGGGCGTCCGTCACCAGAATGTAATGTACACCGGCCACTGTGGTTTCCTCCAGGATCTCCAGCTCCAGGCTTCCGTCCTCTGATACCATTCTGATTCTGTTGTTCTCTGCCATATTTTCTCCGTTCCTCGTACTTATATCTTTTGTCAACTGTTCCGCTGTGATTCCTCGCGAGACATCCTCTGCATATACTCCTCCAGGATCAGCTGGGCCGCCACCTGGTCGATCATCTGCTTCTGCTCAGACCGGGGCACGCCGCTTTCGTCCAGAATTTCCTGGGCCGCCATGGTGGTGAGACGCTCATCCACAAATTCGATGGGCACAGAAACCCGCTGGGCCAGCTTTTCCCGGAAGGCCCGGGTTTTCTCCGCCCGTTCTCCCTCGGAATCATCCATATTAAAAGGAAGTCCCAGAACAATCCGCTCTACCTGATATTCCGAAACCATACTTTCGATCTCCTGCAGCGTTTTCCGGAGCTTTGCCTCCCGATCCCGCGTCAGGGTATAGTGGGGCTGTGCAATCAGCCCGGTGGGATCCGTCAGGGCAACGCCCACCGTCCTGGATCCGTAGTCCAATCCCATAATACGCATCTAAATTTTCTCCCGCAAACAAGGAAGGCTTTGCTGACGGCAAAGCCTTCGATACGCTCGCCGCTAAGGCATCGACCCGATTACAAAAAAGGTCCATCTGGGTTTTTACCCCGGACAGACCCGCAAAAATATCACTTACTCAGCTTGGATTCCACATAGGTTCTCATGAGCTCCTCGAGGATCTCATCCCGTTCCACCTTCATAATGAGGCTTCTGGCCCCCTTATGGCTGGTAATGTAGGTGGGATCACCTGACATGATGTAGCCCACGATCTGGTTGATCGGATTGTAGCCCTTCTCCGTCAGCGCCTCGTACACGCGCCGCAGAACCTCTGTCACATTGAGGCTCGTATCCTGCATCGGTCTGATGATCTGCGTATTGGTAAAATCACTGTTCATGCCGTCACGTCCTTTTAATAACTCATCCTAGTTTATAACATTTCAGGGGTCTCCGCAAGTACATAAGTATCACAGATTTTCACACCCCGCACCGGAATAATTTCGCCGATTTTACCGAGAGCCGCCTCCCGGCTGCGGAAGGGAATCAGGTACTTCACATAGGCCTTGCTGAAGCCCGTCAGATAGCTCACACCTTCATACTCCACGATTTCCTCCGGCAGCACCGACTCCGTCCGGTTCAGGAAGCGAGCCCGGAAGGCCGCCGACTTCTCCCGGTCCAGCTTGATTAACGCCTCTGAACGGGCACTCTTCTCCTTATCCGTCAGCTGCCCGGGCATGCGGTCCGCCACCGTTCCCTGCCGCCGGGAATACTTGAAGACATGGAGCTCATAAAAGCCGATTTCGGAAATGAAGTCGTAGGAGGTCTGAAAATCCGCCTCCGTCTCCCCCGGAAATCCCACGATCACGTCCGTGGTGACGGCCGCATCCGGAAAGACCTCCCGCAGCAGCCGCACGCTCTCCCGGAAGGCAGCCGTATCGTAATGCCGGTTCATGGCCTTCAGCGTCCGGTCGCAGCCGCTCTGGAGCGACAGATGGAAATGCGGGCAGATCTCCGGAATGGCCGCCAGCCGGGCCGTGAAGGCCGCCGTGATGATCCGGGGCTCCAGACTTCCCAGCCGTACCCGTTCGATCCCCGGCACGGCTGCGATACGCTCGATCAGCGTCAGCAGCTGCTCCGACGGAATCTCATGATTCATGGCATATTCATAATTCTGATTCTCGAAATCCAGTCCATAGGAGGACAGATGGATGCCCGTCAGCACGACCTCGCGGAAGCCCTTGGCCGCCAGCATTTGCACCTCCTGCAGGGTGTCCTCCTGACTGCGGCTCCGGATCCGGCCCCTTACATAGGGGATAATGCAGTAGCTGCAGAACTGATTGCAGCCGTCCTGCACCTTCAGAAATGCCCGCTGATGCTCTGTGCTTTCTCCCGCCTGCAGCGTCTCATAGCCCGTCTCCGAGCGGATGTCCGGCACGTAATGCAGGGCGTCGTTTTCCTCCTTTGCCCGGAGATACTCCCGAATCACCTCCACAATGCTGCCCTTCCGGTTGTTGCCCACCAGAATGTCCACGGCACTGTCCTTCTGAAGCTCCTCCGCCCGGGCCTGCACATAGCAGCCGGCACCGATCACGATGCCCTCCGGATTCTTGAGCTTCGCCTTATGCAGCATCTGCCGGGACTTCCGGTCCGCGATATTTGTCACCGAACAGGTATTGATGATGTAAATGTCGGCGAAATCCTCCCAGGGGACAATCGCCGCTCCGGCCGTCCGCAGCTCCTGCACCATCGCCTCTGCCTCATAGGAATTCACCTTGCAGCCCAGATTGTGCATGGCAACTCTCAGATTTTTAAATTCCATCCTTCCTCCTGTTCCGTAAATCCTGTGTCAACTGTTCAGCGGCTCTTGACTTTGATTTTGGATGTTGTTAAATTGTAATTGTTTAGCACTGTAGCGATGTGTGCTAAGCAGGTACTCTAGAAGATTCCACACTACACACAAAACCCAAAGGAGGTTTCACCGTGAAAACAGTTCGTATCTCACTGAATTCTATCGATAAAGTAAAGTCCTTCGTAAATGAGCTTGTCAAGTTCTCCGACGTTGACTTTGACCTTGTTTCCGGCCGTTATGTCATCGACGCCAAGTCCATCATGGGCATCTTCTCTCTGGATCTTTCCAAGCCCATCGACCTGAACATTCATGCCGATGCCAGCCGCATGGACGAGATCATGGCTTCCCTGAAGCCCTACATTATTGCTGAATAAGCATTGTAACCCAAATAAGAGCGAGAAGCAACAAATATCCACCGGGCTCAGCGGAAGCTTGGCTTACGGGGCGAGCGTATCAAAGGCTTTGCGATAAGCAAAGCCTTCTTTGTTGTTTATGTAATAATTTATCGTAAAGGAGTTTTATGCAGTATCAAAGCTTTCTGATCAAGTATTCCGAGATCGGTACCAAAGGCAAGAACCGCTACGTCTTCGAGGATGCCCTGGTACACGATATCCGCATGAAGCTGAAGCACGTGGAGGGCGAATTCAGCGTCACCCGTGAGCGGGGACGTATCTATGTGAACGTGAAGTCTGAAAACTATGACTACGACGAGACCGTGGAAGCACTGCAGCACGTTTTCGGCATTGTCGGCATCTGCCCCATGGTACAGCTGCCCAATGACTACGACTTCGAAACCCTGGCAAAGGCCGTGCTGGACTACTGGACCGCACTGTACAGCGGCCGGAAGTGCAGCTTCAAGGTACAGACCCGCCGGGCAGACAAGAACTTCCCCATGAATTCCACGGAAATCGATGCGGAGCTGGGCTACCGGATTCTGACCGCTTTCCCGGAGACCACCGTAAATGTACATACCCCCGACATCCGTCTCACGGTGGAGATCCGTCAGTATATCAACATTTTCTCCGAGACCATCCCCGGTGCCGGCGGCATGCCCCTGGGCACCAACGGCAAGGCCATGCTACTGCTTTCCGGCGGCATTGACTCCCCGGTGGCCGGCTACATGATCGCAAAGCGCGGCGCCCTCATTGAGGCCACCTACTTCCATGCACCTCCCTACACCTCAGAGCGGGCCAAGCAGAAGGTGGTGGATCTGGCCAAGGCCGTGTCCAAATTCTCCGGTCCGGTGGCACTCCATGTGGTGAACTTCACCGATATCCAGCTGGCCATTTATGAGAAGTGTCCCCACGAGGAGCTGACCATCATCATGCGCCGCTATATGATGCGGATCGCAGAGGCCATCGCCAAGAAGCGGGGCTGCATCGGTCTCATCACCGGCGAGTCCATCGGTCAGGTGGCGAGCCAGACCATGCAGAGTCTGGTATGCACCAACGAAGTCTGCACACTGCCGGTTTACCGTCCGGTGATTGCCTTCGATAAGCAGGAGATCGTCAATATTTCCCAGAAGATCGGTACCTATGAGACCTCCATCGAGCCCTTCGAGGACTGCTGCACCATCTTTGTGGCGAAGCATCCCGTGACGAAGCCGCTGCCGGAGCCCATTCGGGAGCACGAGAAGAATCTGCTGCCGGAGATCGACGAAATGGTAGAGCGGGCCGTGAATACCGCAGAGCTGATTCAGGTACAGTAAGTATCATGCCCGGGGTCAGCGGCAGCTTGACTGACGGGGCCCTGGGCATGATGCCTTAGCGGCGAGAGTGAAGAGTTCTGCATCAGCAGAACTCGCAACGATCTGACATGCACCTGCGGTGCATGCTTGCCGCAGGCAAGTTCATCGAGAGCCACAAGCTCGAGATGAATCGTATCAAGGCTTTGCTGCCGCAAAGCTTCTTTGTATACTTGAAAAAGGTGGTGTCTCCATCGGAGGCACCACCTTTTGCGTGTTCATTTGTATTTATTTGATGACCCTGATCCATCCCTCGGGCGCGGTGATCTTGCCGTTCTGGATGCCGGTCAGTGTATTGTACAGCTCTCCGATGACCTCGCCGGCATGCTCCATGCCGCTCGGGAAGCTGATGGTTTCGTCGTGGTTCACGATCTTGCCTACCGGAGAGATTACGGCTGCTGTACCGCAGAGACCGCACTCCTTGAAGCTCGGCAGCTCCTCGTACTTCACCGGACGCTCATCCACGGTCAGGTGGAGATAGTGCTCAGCCACATAAACGATGGAACGTCTTGTGATGGAAGGCAGAATAGAGTTGGACTTCGGTACCACCAGTGTCCCCTTCTCATCCACGAAGATGGTGTTGGATCCCCCGGTCTCCTCTACGTAGGTTCTGGTGGCAGCATCCAGATACAGGTTCTCAGCAAAGCCCTGGGCATGTGCCATCACGGAAGCATGAAGGCTCATGGCATAGTTCAGGCCGGCCTTGACAGCGCCGGTGCCGTGGGGTGCTGCACGGTCAAAGTCAGATACCTGCAGTGCCACGGGTGTTGCGCCGCCCTTGTAGTAGGGGCCGACGGGTGTGGCAAAGACACGGAACTGATACTCATCTGCCGGCTTCACACCGATGACCGGACCGGTAGCAAACTCATAGGGTCGAAGATAGAGGCTGGCGCCGGAGCCATAGGGCGGTACCCAGTCCTCATTGCCCAGAACCGTGGCATCGATGGCCTCCAGGAACTGCTCCTTCGGGAACGGCGGCATTTCCAGTCTCTGGGCAGACTCATACATACGCTCTGCGTTAAGATCCGGGCGGAAGCAAACGATGCTGCCGTCCTCCCAGGTATAGGCCTTCATGCCCTCGAATACCTGCTGGCAGTACTGCAGAATACCGGCTGACTCATTCAGCACCACATTGGCATCGTCGATGAGCTTTCCCTCATCCCACTTGCCGTCCTTATAGTTGGAGATGTATCTCTTGTCTGTTACATGATAATTGAATCCGATATTGGACCAATCCAGATTCTTCTTTGCCATAAGTTTATAGCCTCTTTTCTTATAAGTTTAGAACTTCACTTAGTATATTCCCATGGTATTCCGAATTCAAGAAGAATCGAAAAGTTTTTATTCATGGGAGTTATAACTCATTCCTCATCCAGCTTCAGGACGCTCATGAAGGCACTCTGCGGGATTTCCACATTGCCGAACTGCCGCATCCTCCGCTTTCCTTCCTTCTGCTTCTCCAGCAGCTTCTTCTTACGGGAAACGTCACCGCCGTAGCACTTTGCCAGCACATCCTTCCGCAGGGCCTTGATGGTCTCCCGGGCCATGATGTGTCCGCCGATGGCCGCCTGAATGGGGATCTCAAAGAGTTGCCGGGGAATTTCCTTCTTCAGCTTCTCGCACATTTTCTTACCGCGCTCATAGGCAGAGTCCGCATGGACAATGAAGGATAGGGCATCGATCTGCTGCTTGTTCACCAGAATGTCCAGCTTCACCATCTTGCTGGTCTGGTAGCCCTTCAGGTCATAGTCGAAGCTGGCATAGCCACGGCTCCGGGACTTCAGGGCATCGAAGAAGTCATAGATGATCTCGTTCAGCGGCAGATCGTACTTCAGAATCGCGCGGGTGGCCTCAATATATTCCGTGCTCTTATAGACACCGCGCCGCTCCTGACAGAGGGTCATGATGGAGCCCAGGTACTCGGAGGTCACCATGATCTCCGCCTCCACGATGGGCTCCTCCATATGATCGATCTCCGCCGGATCCGGCAGGTTCGAGGGATTGGTGAGCTCCAGCATGGTGCCGTCGGTTTTGTATACATGGTACACAACAGAGGGCGCTGTGGTCACAAGGTCAAGATCATACTCCCGCTCCAGACGCTCCTGCACCACATCCAGATGCAGAAGTCCCAGGAAGCCGCAGCGGAAGCCGAAGCCCAGGGCCGCCGAGGTCTCCGGCTCATAGTGGAGCGCCGCATCATTGAGCTGCAGCTTCTCCAGGGCATCCCGGAGATCCGGGTACTTGGTGGAGTCCGCCGGATAAATGCCGCAGAACACCATGCTCTGTACCTTCTTGTAGCCCGGCAGCGGTGCTGCAGCCGGATTCTCCGCAGAAGTCACCGTGTCACCCACCCGGGTGTCCCGGATGCTCTTGATGGAGGCGGTGATGTAGCCCACCATACCGGCAGAAAGCTCCTCACAGGGGATAAACTGTCCCGGTGCGAAGTAACCCACCTCCGTTACGGTAAATTCCGCGCCGGTGGCCATCAGCCGGATCGGAGTTCCCTTCCGGACGCTGCCCTCCTGCACTCGGCAAAAGATAATGACACCGCGGTAGGAATCATACAGGGAGTCAAAAATCAGGGCCTGCAGCGGATTCTCCTTGGAACCGCCCGGTGCCGGCAACCGTTCCACGATGGCCTCCAGCACCTCTTCTACGTTGAGGCCTGTCTTTGCGGAGATGCGGGGTGCGTCCATGGCCTCGATGCCGATGACGTCCTCAATCTCATGGGCCGTGCCCTCCGGATCTGCCGAAGGAAGATCAATCTTGTTGATCACCGGCAGGATCTCGAGATCATGGTCCAAGGCCAGATAGGTATTGGCCAGGGTCTGGGCCTGAATGCCCTGGGTGCAGTCCACCACCAGGATGGCGCCGTCGCAGGCCGCCAGCGCCCGGGAAACCTCATAGTTAAAGTCCACATGGCCCGGGGTATCGATGAGGTTGAAAATATACTCCTCGCCATCCTTCGCCTTGTAGACAATGCGGGTGGTCTGGGACTTGATGGTGATGCCCCGCTCCCGCTCAATATCCATATTGTCCAGCACCTGCGACTGCATTTCCCGCTCCGTCAGTGTGCCGGTCAGCTCAATGATCCGGTCCGCCAGTGTGGATTTGCCGTGATCAATGTGCGCAATGATGCAAAAATTTCTGATTCTGCTCTGATCGATTTCTGTCTTTTCCATTTGCACTCCAAAATTCCGTCGTTTATATCAATGCCTAATCATACCATGGCTTTCCGCATTTTTCCACCATCAGCCCCGACGCACCAGCGAATTTCCGGGCTTTTGCGCTGATTTTTGTGCGTTTTTTCAGGCTTTTTTCCTTGACAAGGGACCGCTCCTTTATATATTATAGGGAAGCATGTTTTCAAACTGTCCGTGTCCAGGTTTTTGAAAACACCTGAGAAAAATACATTTCATATTTGAAGAAAGGTGAGATCACTATGGCAAACATCAAGTCCGCAAAGAAGAGAATTTTGGTAGCACAGGACAGAAATGCCCGCAACAAGGCTATCCGTTCCGAGGTTAAGACCTACATCAAGAAGGTTTACGCAGCTGTTGAGGCTGGTGACAAGGAAGCTGCTCAGGCTGCTCTGAAGACCGCTCAGAAGAAGATCTGCATGGCACACAGCAAGGGCATCTACAAGGCAAACAACGCTTCCCGTAAGGTTGCTCACATCTCCAAGGCTGTAGCTTCCATGAACTAATACATATTCATTTCTGTTTTCGCCTGACAGAAGTGTTTCGCCCCGGGTGGTTTTTCACCCGGGGCTTTTTGTCATACAATTATTTCTTGCGCGCTCCGCAGTGTTGTGCTATTCTATTTTTAATTATTTTATTCTAATTTCCCTTTAAATCCAAAGGAGTCCTCCGTGAACCACCGCCGTCCTCTCTTCTGGCTGGCCCTTCTCTGCCTGCTGGCAGATCTCATCGCGGCAGAGCTGGATTTCCGGCTTCGCCTCACCGCGGCCGCTCTGCTGCTCCTCTTTTTCGCTCTGAGTCTATGGCAGAAGCGCCTGCATTTCCCTGCCCTGCTACTGCTGCTGGCCCTATGTACCGGCTTCGCCCTGCATTTTCGCCATGTGCGGAGCGAATTGCTGGCCAACCAGGAACGCATTGCCGCCTTCGGGGAACTGAATGTCGCACTGCGGGGAAGCGTTTCCGAATACCACGATACGGAGGAGCAAAGCCGCATCCGGCTGAAGGATGCACGGCTCTCCAGCGCCTACGGCAGCTTAGAAGCTCTGCCGGAGGACGCCCCGACAGCCCTGCGAAGCCGTTACGATCAGCCCGTAGGCGATATCCTCGTCTATCTGTCTCCGCCCTGCCCCGTCTATTCCGGTCAGGAAGTGGCCATCTACGGAAAAATGGCGGCCCTGTCGCCGCCCCGGAACGAAGGCAGCTTCAACTATCCCCTCTATGCCGCGGGTCTCGGCCTCAGCGGCTCCATGTACGGAGAACGCCTGGAAATCACCGGCGGCGAGGCCATTCCCTACCAGGTACTGCTGCAGGACATCCGCAGCAGGGTGCAAGGCATTCTCTTCCGTCTGGCACCTCCGGAGGATGCCGGTGTACTCCAGGCACTTCTGCTGGGTGACAAGTCCAATCTGGACGCAGAGCTCCTCTCCCTGTATCAGGAAAACGGCATCGCGCACATTCTGGCTGTTTCCGGCCTCCATCTTTCGATTCTCGGCATGGGCTTTTATCGTCTGCTCCGGCGGCTGCGGCTCAGCCACAATCCGGCGGCCCTCGTCAGCGCGCTTCTGATCCTGAGCTACGGCATCCTCACGGGCTGCTCCGGCTCCGCACAGCGCGCCGTCATTATGCTGCTCCTCCAGTTTCTGGCCCGCTCTCTGGGACGCACCTACGACATGCTGTCGGCACTCTCCGCCGCCTGTCTCCTGCTGCTGTGCGCCCATCCCTACCTTCTCTTCAACGCCGGCTTTCAGCTGAGCTTCGGCGCGGTCTTTTCCCTGGCCCTCGCAGCAGAGCTGCCGCTTCCCGCACATCCGCTGTTCTCCGGCCTCGCCCAGTCCCTGCTCCTACAGCTCTTCACCCTGCCCATTCTCCTCTATCACTATTTCCAGCTGCCGGTCTACAGCATCCTTCTGAATCTTCTGGTGCTGCCGCTCCTGAGCTTCCTCGTATACGCTGCACTGCTCGCGATTTGCAGCAGCTTCCTTTCCGTATCCCTCGCCCTCATTTGCATCGGCAGTGCCCACGGCATCCTGCGGCTCTATTCCCTGCTTTGCGGCTTTGCTGCACAGCTCCCCGGCGCCCGCTTCCTGCCGGGCCGCCCGCATTTGACCGGCATTTTCTGCTATTATGTCCTCTTTTTTCTCTTCTGCGCACTGCTCGTGAATCGGCAGGCACAGATATCCAAAGAAAAGATTGCCCCACTTGTTTCACCGCCGCAAGCTTCAGCAAAATCCAAGCCGCTGCCTCTGCCGCTTGTCCCGCTTCCCCTGCTGCTGGGTCTCCTTCTCCTGCTGCCCCGGCCCTCCCGGGATCTCACCATCACCGCCCTGGATGTAGGCCAGGGCGACGGCTTCGTGCTCCGCCGGGGCAATGCCGTCGTCACCATTGACATGGGCTCCACCTCCTCCGGCAGCCTCGGCAAAAACGTCTGTCTGCCCTATCTCAAGTCCCAGGGCATCGCCGACATTGACCTCGCCATCCTGTCCCACAGCGATGAGGACCACATCAGCGGTCTCCTCTACCTACTGACCGAAACCGATGCCGTCGAGATCCGCCGCCTGCTCCTGCCCGCCGCCGGCGAAACCGACAGCCGCTACGACAAGCTCCGGAATGCCGCCGAAGCCCGCAGCATCCCCGTTTCCTATCTTCGGGCCGGCGATGTCCTGTCCCTCGGTGATTTTTCTCTGCTCTGTCTCTATCCCGCGGACAGCAGCTACATCGAAGACGCCAACAGTCATTCCGACGTCTTCCTGCTGCACTTCGGCGACTTCCGTATGCTCTTCACCGGGGATCTGCCGCTGGAGCAGGAGCCGCTTGTGCTCCGGAACCTGCAGCGCTATACCGGAGGCCTCCCCAAGCTGGACATTCTGAAGGCCGGGCACCACGGCAGTCACACCAGCAGCTCTGCGGAAATGCTTTCGGCTCTGCAGCCGGACTACGCCCTGCTTTCCTACGGCGCCGGGAACCGTTACGGGCACCCGCATCAGGAAACCCTGGAGCGGCTCACAGACTGTCACGCGGAAATCCTGGCCACCGCCGCGCATGGGGAGATCCGGATCCGGACAAGTGGGAAGCGCTATGAGATACAGTATCCCATGGCAGATGTCCGACTGCCGTAAAATCCAATAAAAAAGAAGACTCTGCACAATGCAAAGCCTTCTTCATATTTACCCTTACTGCAATTCTTTCGGCCGCTCAATCACCGCAGCGCCCAGACCGTTCTGTCCGATATGGCAGGAAATCAGAAGGGACAGGGGATCCACCACGATCTCCGGATTCAGACGATTGGGGAATTCTGCGCGCAGCTCCTCCGCGAACTTCTCTGCCTGGTCCCGGTTATCCGTGTAGGCAATGGCCACATAGCAGTTCTTTCCCTCCGGATCCTGGTGCTTTCCTTCCAGATCCGCCTTCAGACCGGCTACAATGGCCTCCTTCACCTGCTTGGTGGTGCGCACCTTGGTATAGGAGTCCAGCTTGCCGCCCTTCACAATGGAGAGCACCGGCTTGATGTGCAGAAGTGTGCCGATGGCTGCTGCCACCGGTGTGATTCTGCCGCCCTTTTTCAGGTACTTCAGGGTATCCACCCCGATGTAAATGCTGTTGGCCGCCGCATCCCGGTTCAGGATATCCCGGATCTCCTCCGCGCCCAGGCCCTTTTCTGCCAGCTCCTTCGCAAAAATGCACTGCTGCCGCTGTACCACGGAAACGCCCCGGCTGTCCGCCACGAAGACCTTTCCCTCATATTTATCATCCTGGGACAGCATAATGGCTGTCTGGGTGCTGCCGGAAAGACCGGAAGTCAGGGGCACATGCACCACGGCATCATTTTCCTCCAGCAGCTCGTCCCAGGTCTTCATGACATCCTCCGGAGAGGGCTGGGAGGTGGCCACATCACAGTCTGTCTTCAGCTTTTCGAAGAACTCTTCCCGACTCAGATTGACACCCTCGAAATACTCCACGCCGTCAATCCGGAAGGGCATGGGCACCACCCGAATGCCCAGCTCCCGACTCTCCTCCTGGGAGATGCCGGAGCCGGAATCAGTTGAAACACCTATTCTCATTCTCATTCCTCCACCAGAAGGGACTTGCCGGTCATCTCAGCAGGCTGCGGTACCTCCAGCAGCTGCAGCAATGTCGGTGCCACGTCTGCCAGGCATCCGCCCTCCCGGAGCTTGTACTTCGGATCCGCATTCACCAGAATGAAGGGAACCGGGTTGGTGGTGTGCGCAGTGAAGGGCTCACCGGTCTCCGGATCGATCATCTGGTCCGCATTGCCGTGGTCCGCCAGAATGAAGAGCTGTCCATTGACCTCCTTCACGGCCTCCACAACCTTGCCGACAGCCTCGTCCACCACCTCGATGGCCTTGATGGCTGCCGGGATCACACCGGTATGTCCCACCATGTCCGGGTTGGCGAAGTTGGTGATCACCAGCTCATACTTGCCGGAGCGGATGGCCTCGCAGAGCTTCTCGCAAACCTCAGGGCAGCTCATCTGGGGCTTCAGATCATAGGTCGGCACATCCTTCGGTGACGGCACCAGAATTCTGTCCTCGTTCACATTGGGCTCCTCAACGCCGCCGTTGAAGAAGAAGGTTACATGCGCATACTTCTCGGTCTCTGCGATTCTCACCTGATGCAGTCCCAGGGAAGCCGCATACTCGCCCAGGGTATTGGTGAGCTTCTGATCCTTGAAGGCCACCAGCTTGTTGGGGATGGTGCTGTCATAGTCTGTGAATACCACGAAGGTGGTGTCCAGACGCGGGCCTCTCTCAAAGAAGCTGAATTCGTCATCGCAGAAGCAATGGGTCATTTCACGGGCACGATCCGGCCGGAAATTGAAGAAGACGCAGGAGTCGCCGTCCTGAATGGTGGCAGTGGGCTGACCGTCCTTTGTGATGACGCAGGGCACCACGAACTCATCATAGACCTCCTGCGCATAGGATGCCTCGATGGCCTCCTTCACAGAAGCAGCCGCAACACCGGTTCCCTTGGTCATGGCATCATAGGCCTTCACCACACGGTCATAGTTCTTGTCCCGGTCCATCGCATAGTAACGGCCGGAAACGGTGGCAATGCTGCCGACGCCCAGCTCTGCCATCTTCTGCTCAACCTCCGTCAGGAAGGCCTTGCCGGAATCCGGCGGCGTGTCACGGCCGTCCAGGAAGGCATGCAGATATACCTTCTTAAGTCCGTTCCGCTTTGCCAGCTCCAGAAGTCCGTAGATGTGCTCAATGTGAGAATGCACACCGCCGCTGGAAACCAGACCCATAAGATGCAGGGCGGAATCCTTCTCCTGACAGTTCTTCACTGCCTTCAGCAGCTCTTCATTTTCATAGAAGTCCTCGTCCGCAATGGACTTGGAAATGCGGGTCAGATTCTGATAAACGATACGGCCGGCACCCATATTCATATGGCCCACCTCGGAGTTGCCCATCTGGCCGTCCGGAAGACCCACCGCCAGACCGGAGGCATAGCCCTTCACGAAGGGATACTCCGCCTCGAGCTTATCCATCACCGGCGTGTTCGCCATAGCGACAGCATTGCCCTCCTTATGGGTATTCAGGCCATAGCCGTCAAGAATCAAAAGCACCACTGGTTTTTTTTCTGTCATAATGACCACCTTTTATGTATGTGTCACACACGTGACTGTTTCTTAAGAGACATTGTCTAGTTTATAACAAAGTACAGTGGGCGTCAATGAATCTTGCCGGATCTTATCGATATGGGAAGAAAAGCCCTTGACATATCCCGAAATACAGGGTATGATTCTACCGAAATCGAAAATAGTAATAATTCTTGTTTTTGATTTCAGCAGTGAATCAAAGCAGGAAAGGACAGGGAAATGAATTACTCCAGACAACGCCAGGAGATTCTTGAGCAGCTGAAGCAGCACCGGGATCATCCGACAGCCGATGTGATTTTCGCGGAGCTTCGGAATCGGAACAGCAGCATCAGCCTCGCCACCGTATACCGGAATCTGAATCTTCTCTCGGATGTGGGAGAAATCCAGCGGCTTTCTTTTGAGTCGGGAGCCGATCACTTCGATCCCAATGTCCAACCCCACTACCACTTTGCCTGTGAGAAATGCGGACGGGTCCTGGATGTCCCGATGGAGACCGCCTCTCACCTGGACGAAGCTGCCGGCAGCGTGCTGCCGGGATGCCGGGTCACCGGTCATGAGCTGGTTTTCCGGGGTCTCTGCGAGAAATGCTGCAGTGAAGAAGCACAGTAAACAGTCAGGAGAAGAGCAGGCCCTGCCTGCAGAAAAGGAGAAAACAATGAAAACTTGGGTATGTTCTGTATGCGGTTATGTTCACGAGGGCGATGAGGCACCGGAGAAGTGCCCTGTATGTAAGGCACCGGCAGATAAGTTCATTGAGCAGACAGAGGGCGAGATGACCTGGGCTGCCGAGCATGTGGTCGGCGTTGCCAAGGATGTGCCTGAAGACATCAAGGCAGACCTGCGCGCCAACTTCGAGGGTGAGTGCTCCGAGGTAGGTATGTACCTGGCTATGGCAAGAGCCGCTTTCCGTGAGGGCTATCCGGAGGTAGGCGAGTACTACAAGACCGCTGCCTGGGAGGAGGCTGAGCACGCTGCCAAGTTTGCTGAGCTGCTGGGTGAGTGCGTATCCGCTTCCACCAAGGAGAATCTGACCGTTCGTGTCAAGGCTGAGAACGGCGCAACCGCCGGCAAGATGGATCTCGCAAAGCGCGCCAAGGCTCTGGATCTGGATGCAATCCACGATACCGTTCACGAGATGGCCAAGGATGAGGCCCGTCACGGCAAGGCCTTCCTGGGACTGCTGAACCGTTACTTCGGAAAATAAAACTTCCATCGGGCACCCCACTGAGCCCAGTGGAAAAACCCCGCGGGCAATGCCCGCGGGGTTTTTCAGTGTATCAAAGAAGCATTGTCAGCCGACAGGATCTCATCAAGAACTTCCGCGATTGCTTCCATGCTGATTGGCTTGATGATGTGCCCGTTCATGCCTGACTTATAAGATTGTCTCTTATCCTCCTCGAAGGCATTGGCCGTCATAGCGATGATCGGAATGTTGGCCTTCCGGTTGTCCGGCAGTGTCCGGATCTCTCTGGTAGCGGTATACCCATCCATCTTCGGCATCTGAATGTCCATAAAGATCAGATCATATTGATCTGCAGGAGCATCGTTGATGGTCGAAACCGCAACGTCTCCGTCATCTACACAGTCCACCTTCATGCCTGCTTCTTCCAGAAGCATGGTAGCGATCTCCCGGTTCAGCGCATTGTCTTCCACCAGCAGCACCCGCTTGCCACTGTAATCATAAGTCCTTTTCTTCTCTTTTTCTGCATCCAGACTTACTGCGCCTTCCTTGATTGCCGGCTGTGTCAGCACCGTTCTGAGCTCCGACATAAAGATCGGTTTTGAAACAAATGCCGTAACTCCTGCCTGTCTGGCCTCAGACTCAAAATCTGCCCAGTCATATGCCGTCAGGACAATGATCGGGACATCCGCACTGATGACATTTCTGATTCTGCGGACTGTCTCGATACCATTCATATCCGGCATCAGATAGTCGATGATATAGACCTTGTATTCATCCATCATTTCCGCTGCATCCTGCGCACGAACAATAGCTTCCTTGCCCGATGTCGTCCAATCCGGCCGCATCTGTATATCTCTGAGCATCCTGCTGACGCTTCTGCAGGTGTCCATATTGTCATCCACGATCAATGCCTTTGCCCCCAGCAGCGCCGGAATCGGCTCATTCTTAACAAACTCTCTGCCGATGCGCAGATTCAGCGTAACCGTAAACAGAGATCCCTTTCCCACTTCACTCTCGACGCGTATATCACCGCCCATCATATCCACGATATTTTTGGTAATGGCCATGCCCAGACCCGTTCCCTGAATGCCGCTGACAGTAGAAGTATATTCTCTGGAAAACGTGTCAAATATATGTCCAACAAATCCCTTCGACATACCAATGCCGTTATCCTTCACCGAAAACTCGTATGTTGTGTAGTTTTTCAGATGGCAAGGCTTTTCGCTCAACCGAATCATGATATCTCCGCCGGGTTGTGTAAACTTGATAGCATTACCTACAATATTCAGCAGTACCTGATTCAGTCTGAGCTTGTCCGTGAGCACATTCTCATGCACCACATCCTGTGTATCGATAAAAAGATTCTGGTTCTTTGCCTTGATAAGGCTCTGGATCATCGTACGAAGATCGTGCAGCAAATCCGGGATATGCACTTCCGTCTCCTGAAGCTTTACCGTGCCGCTCTCAATACGGCTCATATCCAGAATATCGTTGATCAGGCTCAACAGATGTGTACTGGAGGTACTGATCTTGCCAAGATAGTCCTGTACCAGAGTCTGATCATCACTGTGTGTCTGTGCCAATGCTGTAAACCCGACAATGGCATTCATCGGCGTACGGATATCGTGGGACATACTGTTTAAGAATGTTGTCTTCGCTTTGTTTGCCTGCTGTGCCGCTGCCAAAGCGTGCGCCAGTACCTCCTGCTGCTCCCTTTCTCGTTTTGCCTGCTGCTCGTGCTCTTCCACAATCGCATCAATGACCTGAAAACCGGCTACAACATTTCCGTTGTCATCCGCTTTTCTGAAATCATACTGATAATGATGCAGTCTCCCGCCTTCTGTGCTGCGATAAGTGCCATTGTATTCATCTCGTTCCGAAAACACTCTGCGGAGGTTTTCAAGATTGAATGCCTCTGCCACTTTTTCCTTGTCATCCGGA
Source organism: Clostridiales bacterium (assembly GCA_963591655.1). GTDB lineage: Bacteria > Bacillota > Clostridia > Lachnospirales > Lachnospiraceae > Oribacterium. The sequence continues at coordinate 4,156 of CAVATZ010000009.1, read as the reverse complement.
TGTACATTTTCCTGTATCCATTGCTTAACCACCGAATCAAACGGAAATTCTTTTCCCATGACATCCAAAACCGCCCGGACATCATAGTCATCGGCAAGCCGCACAATTCTCGCTGTTCCGCTGTTTAAGTTTGCGATAAATACATTTTTGAAATTTTTGGCCAGCGTGTCTATGATCGCAAACTGTTCTGCCAGCGCTTTATCCTTCTCCTGCCTCTCGCGGGTAACCTCTTCCAGCACCTCTACCGCAAGGATCACATGGCTCAGATTACCATCGGCATCCGAATCTTCCTTTATAAGGTGCAGCTTGCAAATTCCCGCAACCTTGCCGTTGAAGTAAATGAATAGATGTTTCCTTCCCCGCATTCTTTCCTCAATGGTATTCAGATCCAGGAAGTCCAGCGCAGAAGCCAAGCTCTCTTCATCCGCCAGCGCTGTCATAATCGCTTTCAGATTTTCATCATATTTGTCGCTGTCCGGTATGGTATGCTTTAAAATAGCCTCCGCTGTCTTGATAGCGGCATAGGTATTCTCCTTTACGTTAATGCGGAACATTGCCAGATAAAGGTCGGATAAAGCCTCATACGCACTGTACATTCCCTCTCTTCTGGTCTTGCTCTGTATGGTGATAATATCCTCTGTGCTTCTGAAGCCTGCAATCAGCTTCAAGGGTTCCGTCTTCTTTGAGATGCGAATAAAAAGGCCGCTGTAATGCTTCAGCACGCCGTTCTCGGGAACCCGATAATTCAGCTCCAGTCTTTCTCTTCCGTCTGCGAAGCTTTGAATTAATGTCTCCGGCAAAAAAATCTGTAAAAACGCAGTCCTGTCCTCATCACATACACGGTCCTCTGCATATCTGCGAAGCATCGTAGCATAAGCAAAGTTCTTCGGTGTTTCTTCGATGCCGTCAACCTCATATCCGTCAAGCTTCAGAATCGTTCCCTGATTTGCCTCCGGTTCAACCACATATACATTCAGGTAATCTGCCGTAAGTGCAGCGATCATACTCTGCGATTCTTCAATCTGCTGCCCCAATGTCCGCGGAAATTCTTCATTTTCCATCTGCTCCTTATCCGGAACGGAATGATGGATATGCTGCACCTTCCAGATTCCATCCACGCGGCCATAAAGAATGGTAAACCTGCTGTCCATCCTGATACAGACATCACTGTCAGGAAAAGCGCCAAGAATCAGCACTGTACCGTAGACCAGCATGTGCTCCGCATCGACCTCTTGTTCATTGAATTCAAAGTCCTTCCACGTGAATCGAATTTTCTCGCGCTGCTCCACTTCAAACAGAAAGGCCTTTGAAAATTCCTGCAGGTTCCTGAAAAACTCATGCTTTCCGGTCCCTATTACGCTCATGCTCTCATCCAGCAATTTCAAGACTTCCATATCCTCTTCGGAGCTGGAATTCAAATAGGAATTTAAGATATGTTCGGTGAGTTCCTTAAAATTGATCTCCACCGCAGTCGGTTCCTTCGCCATAGCCCATACCTCCAGAAAATCCTTCAGGCACTTTCAGATGCGCTGTTGTATTCACGTAAAAATACCGTTATATTTTACAGCAGCCCTCTTGGCTTTTCAACAAATTCGCGATTCTCAATACGCCTAAGGAATTATCCGGACAGCCTATGACATTTCATCGGACACCAACAAATCCAAAAACCGCACCAGAATACTCATGATCAGATAAGCTCCTGCGTGTGAACCAGCTGAGCATATTCGCCGCCCAGTTCCATCAGCTGCCGGTGCGTTCCCAGCTCTGCAATACGTCCTCCCTCAATGACGGCAATGCGGTCTGCATGCCGCACGGTAGAAAGACGATGCGCAATGATAATACTCGTTCTCCCCTTGGAGAGCTTCTCAAAGGTCTTCTGAATGCGTGCCTCTGTAACACTGTCCAAAGCCGATGTTGCCTCGTCCAGAATCAGAATCGGCGGGTTTTTCAGGAAGATCCGGGCAATCGAAATGCGCTGCTTCTGTCCGCCAGATAAAAGAACGCCGCGCTCGCCCACATTCGTATCATAGCCACTTGGCATCGCCTCAATATCGTCTGCAATCTCTGCAAGCTGCGCCGCCCTTCGGATTTCCTCCATGGTCGCATCCAGCTTTCCATAGCGGATATTGTCCGCAATACTCCCAGCAAAGAGAAATACATCCTGCGAGACCACACCGATGCAGCGGTGAAGTGATTCCTGCGTCACACCGCGCACATCCTGATCGTCCACATAGATAGTCCCCTCTGTCACATCGTAAAATCTCGGAATCAGCTGGCTCAGCGTTGTTTTGCCGCCGCCGGAGGAGCCGACGAGTGCCAGCGTCTCTCCCGCATGCACCGTTAGGGAAATGTCGTGCAGCACCTCCGGATTCTCCTGATACGCAAACGATATGTGCTCTACGCGGATATCTCCGCGTACGTTTTCGAGCGTGCCTGCATTCTCCGCATCCTGAATCTCCGGCTGCGTGTGCATCAGCTCGGCAAAATGGTGAAAACCCGCCATTCCGTTTGCAATCATCTCCGTGGTGCCGGAAAGCTTGCGGATGGGACTGACAAAGGCCGCAACATACAAACTGAAGGTGATCAGGTCAATGACATTGAGCTGTCCCTGCATGATCAGCGCGCCACCGATGGAAATCACCGCCACAGATAGCATGCACAGGAAGAATTCCATTGCCGCATTAAACTCCGCCATCGCCCGGTGAAAGCCGAACTTCGCACAGCGGTAGCTGGCGTTGGCCCCCTGGAAGCGCCGAAGCTCCTCCTTCTCATTGGCAAAGGCCTTGGCGGTCCGCATGCCGGAAAGCTCCGATTCAAAGTCCGCGTTGATGGAAGAAATCGTGCTCTTTACCTGTCGGGACGCATCGCGCATATGCCGCCTGCAGCGAAAAATAACGGCAAAAAAGATCGGAATCATCACTGTAAGCACCAGCGCCAGCTTCCACTGAATGGTGTACATGATGATCAGCGAGCCTATAATCGTCACGCACGAAATAAAGATATCCTCCGGGCCGTGATGCGACATTTCCGTCACATCGAACAGGTCCGTTGTCAGACGGCTCATCAGCTGTCCCACTCGGTTGTGATCGAAAAAGCTGTAGCTGAGCTTTTGAATATGCGCAAAAAGATCTCCGCGGATATCCGCTTCCACTCTCGCGCCGAAATTGTGCCCCCAGTAGCAGATAATATAGTAAAAGGCAGACCGAAGAAGGTATGCCGCCGTCACCACCAGCATCACTGTCCAGAAGGTTTTCCAGGCATTCTCCGGGAGAAGCGTATACATAACCCACCGCGAAACCGCAGGAAACGCCAGGTCAATGCCCGCAATCGCCAGTGCGCTCACTATATCCAGATAAAAGAGGCTCATGTGCGGCTTAAAATAAGACAGCAGCATGTGAAGCTCTGCCATCGTTCCTGTCTGCGCGCCTTCGTTCTTCCGATTCATTTCATCTTCTCCATTGCAGCATAGCCGTTTCAACGGTATCTAATCATACGGCAGGAAATAGGCAGCGTCAACCACCGCCACCCTGTCGCTTGACTGGCAGCATAGACTGCCGCTGTCCGTTTCATGAAGGTATAACACACTAGACTTTGCGAAGCAAAATCGTACGGCTCATTTAGAAATAATGGAACCATTTTAAAACCTTGACCGCATAATACCCTGCGCTCATAAAGAATACGATAATTACCCAATACTCCAGTAAAGTTTGAATGACCGGCTGCGAGAAATCAATGAATACAAACTGTGTCCTCAAAAACAGATAGGAGCTGATTTCATTCTTCAAAAAGGCATGGATGCCGCAGATTGCCCACAACACGGCAATAATTCGCAAACTCCATATCTTGATTTTAGATGGCTGCCGATGATTTCTGTTCTTTTTTTGAATCATCCCCATCATCACGTTACCGTGCATACCGGCATGGAAACTCATCAGCACCAGCCCCCAATAGGATGCCATCAGATGAACGGTTCTGGCCATAGATGCTCCGTTAAAATGTAAAAAGCGGAACACATGGCGGGACAGGATCATTCCGCTGATCGGCAATGCCAGCATAATCATCGCAAGGGCTAAATTTAAGGCTGTTCCCAAAACGCGGAGCGGTGTGTACTTTCCACGGAAAATATGTTTCCACCAAGCAATATTCAAAATATGGT
>CAVATZ010000008.1:0-47985 GCA_963591655.1 Clostridiales bacterium | reverse complement strand
GCAGCTGAATGCCGGAAAGACAACCCTTGAGATCTACGGCTTTGACAAGCTGATCGAAAGCAAGCAGAATTGAGAAATATTTATGATTCCTTTGAAATAAAAGGAATCTATCAAAAAGGGAGCCTCGACTGCGTCGGGGCTCCCTTTTAGGGTTAAATTTTTTATTTCTTCAGTTCTTCACTCAATGCTGCAAATTGCTCAAGGGTCAGTGCCTCGCCCCGGATGTTTTCGGACAGTCCCAGGGCCTGCAGGGCAGCAGCGGTCTTTTCCTTCGGAACGGAGAGGCCGCCGGCCAGGGCATTCAGCAGGGTTTTCCGGCGCTGCCCGAAGGCTGCCCGGATCACGCTGAAGAGGTAGGCCTCATCGCTGACGCTTACCGGGGGCTCCGGGAAGCGCAGGAGCCGGATCACCGCGGAGCCCACATTGGGCCGGGGGATGAAGCAGTTGGGCGGTACCAGCTGGACGATCTCCGGCTGGGCATAGTATTGCACCGCCAGAGACAGGGCACCGTAGTCCTTGCTGCCGGGGCCGGACTTCATGCGGTCCGCCACCTCCTTCTGCACCATGACGGTGATGGAGTCAATGGGCGCGTGGCTCTCGAAGAGGCCCATGATGATGGGTGTTGTGATGTAGTAAGGCAGATTCGCCACCACCTTCACGGGACGCCCGCCGCTGTGCTCCCGGAGGACCTCCTTCAGGTCCAGCTTCAGCACGTCGTTGTGGATCACGGTGACATTGTCATAATCCTTCAGGGTCTCCTTCAGGATCGGGATCAGGTTGGCATCAATCTCCACGGCGATCACCGCACCGGCGGCTTCGCAGAGGGCCTGGGTCATGGTGCCGATGCCCGGGCCGATCTCCAGAACACAGCAGTCCTTCGTGATCCGGGAGCTTTCAATAATATTGCGGAGCACATTCTCGTCGATCAGGAAGTTCTGCCCGAAACGCTTCTGAAAGCGGAAGGCATTGTCCTGGATCACACGGATGGTCTCCTGAGGATGAATCAGTTTGCTCATTATTTACCTTTCTTCGTTAAATGCCTACAAAGCGGCGGGCCTTCCGATAGCCCAGAGCCATCAGACCCCGCATCCGGTGATAGCCGGGCCCTGCGTTGGCCAGGGACTCCTCCAGCGCCACATATTTGTCGGAAAGGGTCAGAATGCAGCCCAGCCGGGAGCTCGGAACGGAGGTGGAAAGGGGAAACATGTGGCTCCAGATGGCCTTTTTCTCCTTCAGGGTGAGAAAATAACCCTCCGCCTCGGAATTCTTCACCGCGTCCTCCGGGTGATAGAAGCAGTACCAGCGTCCTCCGTAGGCCTTTTCCACCTCGGGATCCTTCTTATGATAGTCCACGAAGCAGAAATCATGAAGAAGGCCCACTCTGGCGGCGCTTTCCGCATCCACATGGAAGTAGGGTGCCAGGGCATGCGCCGTCATGGCCACCCGGATGCTGTGATCATAGGTATTGGTGCTGCCGTGGCGGGGCACCTGCTTCAGCAGGAGATACCGGGGATTCCGGGTGATTTCCTTGTACCGCTCGGCAAAGCGAAGAGATTTATTGGATAAAACCATGGATAACCTTTCTTTGCGTTCGTTAATGACGTTCAACGGGCTCCCGCAAGCCGGAGCTGCGCAGAGCCAATCAAATCCATCATACTTTATTTTCAACGGCCGTGCAACGGTAGACGGGGCAAAATCCCTTGACCTTAGAAAAAAGGGGATTAGAATAGAAATGCTGACCTCAATTACAGGAGGGGCTGGCAGGGAGCTGTTATGAAAAATCGTAAAAAAATCTTTTTTCGGGATATGGGGACAATGCTGGCGGTGCTGCTGTGCTTTCTGGCCTCCTTTCTCGCGTTTGCCCTGAAGTGGCTGCTGGATACCTGGTCGGAGCTGACGGTGGACGAAATCGTCTATCATCTCACGGCTCCCCTCACGGGCACCAGCAGCAGTATGGTGAAGGCCTTTCTGCTGCGCTGCATGCTGCCGGCGCTGCTGGTGTCGCTGCTGCTGATCTCTGTTTTTCTGGTTTACCGGAAGCGGGGGATTTACGGCCGGGTGCTGGGACTCAGTATGCTGGCCTCTCTCTTCACCATGGGCGCTACCTTTGCCAATGCCTGGGATGAGATCGATCTCGGGGCCTATATCCAGTCCCAGCTGTCGGTTTCAGACTTTATTGACACAAATTATGTGGATCCGAAGACGGTGGCGCTGCAGTTTCCGGAAACGAAACGGAACCTCATTTATATATTCCTGGAATCCACGGAGATCACCTTCACGGATACGGAACACGGCGGGGCCTTTTCCGAGGATCTGATTCCGGGGCTTCGGCAGCTGGCGGAGGATAATGAAGACTTCTCCGGCACAGAGGCCCGCCTGAACGGCGGATACAGCATGCCGGGAAGCACCTGGACCATGGGGGCCATGTTCGCCCAGACCTCCGGTCTTCCGCTGAAGATTTCCATCGACACCAATGCCATGGACACCCAGAAATCCTTTTTCCCCTCGGTGGAAACGCTGGGAGACATTCTGGATGCGGAGGGCTACAATCAGGTGCTGATGCTGGGATCCGTGGGCTACTTCGGCGGCCGGAAGCTCTATTTCCAGTCCCACGGCGGCTACAGCATCGAGGATTACAGCTACTGGAAGAAGAAGGGAAAGTTCAAGCCGGATTACTGGGTCAACTGGGGCTTTGAGGATCGAAAGCTCTACAGCTATGCCAAGGAGGAGCTGAGCCGGCTCTCTCAGGAGGGAAAGCCCTTTAACCTGACGCTGCTGACAGTGGACACCCATTTCCCCAACGGCTATCGCTGTGCCATCTGTCCCACAGACCATGAGGATAACCAGTATGCGGATGTCTACGAATGCGCTTCGCAGCAGCTGACGGAGTTTCTGCGCTGGGCACGGCAGCAGGACTGGTATGAGAACACCACCATTGTGGTGTCCGGAGATCATCCCACCATGGATCACAATTTCTGCAAGAATGTGCCGGAGGACTATACCCGGAAGGTGTATGTCTCGTACATCAATGCGGCTACAGAAAATCGGAGCACAGGGTACCGGGATTATACCACCTTTGACAACTTCCCCACGACGCTGGCGGCCATGGGCGTGAAGATCCCGGGAGAGCGGCTGGGACTCGGCACCAACCTGTTCTCCGGGCAGAAGACATTAAGCGAGGAATACGGACGGGAATACGAGAAAACGGAGCTGGAAAAGAAATCCGTGCTGATGCAGCAGCTGGGACAGATCGACCGGGCGGCGGCCTATGAAAGCAAGGAGGCCAAGGCCCAGGCGAAGAAGGAAAAGCAGGCTGCCAAGGGATAATTCACAGACGGAACATAAAAAATATGGTATGATAATGCGTAAGTGCCATTTTTTACGGAGGAAAATAGATGGATGAGCAGAACAATCCGATGATCGAAATCACAGACAGGCCGGAGGGGACGGTGCGGCGGCCAGCGCAGGGCAGCTCCCGGGGCAGTCAGAATCCGAAGCGCCGGAGAAGGGAAAAGAAGCCCAGTCTCGCGTCAGAGCTGCTGGAATGGGTGAAGATCCTGGTGGTGGCCGGTGTGGCTGCCTTCCTTCTCAACAATTTTGTGATTGCCAATTCCACCATTCCCACGGGCTCCATGGAAAACACCATCATGGCCCACAGCCGGGTATTCGGATCCCGCCTGCATTATACCTTCGGTGAGGTGCATAGGGACGATGTGGCGATTTTCGTCTACGGCTACACCTGCCGGGACTGCGGTGCCCAGTATCGGGAGACGGAGGCCGGGGTATGCCCCAGCTGCGGCCGTGCAGATTCGAAAAACAAGGTGATCTACTATGTCAAGCGGGTCATCGGCATGCCGGGAGACCACATCGAAATCAAGAAGACCGGCGAGGTGGATGCGTCCGAGATCACGAAGCTGAATGTGCGCTCCGAAAGCGGCAAGGTGCCGGTGGGAACGTTGTATGTGAACGGAGAGGCCAAGGAGGAGGTGTATCTGCCGGAGCCGATGCTCTGTGACGGCGACAGCTTCCCGGAGGTGGATGTGACGGTGCCGGAGGGCTGCTACTACATGCTGGGCGACAACCGGAACAATTCCGCTGATGCCCGCTACTGGGGAGAGAACAATTTCGTGAAGCGGGAGCGCATGGTGGCGAAGGTCTATGTGAAGTACTGGCCCCTCAGTGAGATGGGGCTTGTGAGCTAAGGAAAGGAGCATTATGTCAAAAACAGAGGGACAGAAGCTGGAGGAACAGCTTTGCTTTCAATTCAAAAATATCGGCATGGAGCGGCCGGAGGAGGTAGAAAAGGCCCAGGCCTTTGCCGAGGGCTATAAGACATTCCTGGATCATTCCAAGATCGAGCGGGAATGTGTATTGTATACAGAAGAGCTTGCGAAGAAGGCCGGCTATCAGGTCTTTGAACGGGGCAGGAAGTACAGCGCCGGCGATAAGGTGTACTACATCAACCGGGGCAAAAACATTATCCTGACCACCTTCGGCAGGAAGCCGCTGACGGAGGGCGTGCACTTCAACATCGCGCACATCGATTCCCCGCGCCTCGACATCAAGCCGAATCCCCTGTATGAGCAGGATGAGCTCAGCTACCTGAAGACCCATTATTACGGGGGCATCCGGAAGTACCAGTGGGGCGTGACACCGCTGGCACTGCACGGCAGGGTAATGCTGGCGGACGGAACACACGTGGACCTGGCCATCGGTGAAGAGGCCGGCGACCCGGTATTCCTGGTGACGGATCTTCTGCCGCATCTTTCTGCGAAGCAGAACGAGCGTCCCCTGCGGGAGGGCCTTCGCGGTGAGGAGCTGAACATTCTGCTGGGCTCTACGCCGGTGGCGGATCCGGAGGTGAAGGCGGCCTTCAAGCTGAAGGTGCTGTCTCTCCTGCATGAGAAGTACGGCATGACGGAGAAGGATTTCCTGCGGGCAGAGCTCACCATGGTGCCGGCCCAGAAGGCCATCGATGTGGGTCTGGACCGCAGCATGATCGGTGCCTACGGACAGGACGACAAGGTCTGCGCTTATACAGCCGTCATGGCAGAGCTGGAGACCGTGAAGCCGGAGCATACCACTGTGACGCTGCTGACGGACAAGGAAGAGATCGGTTCTGAGGGCAATACCGGTATGTCCTCTGATGCGCTTCTGCATTATATGGAGGATCTGGTGGAATGTGAGGGCGAGAGAGTACGGGATGTGCTCCGGGCGTCTCTGTGCCTGTCTGCCGATGTCAATGCAGCCTTTGATCCCACCTTTGCGGATGTTTACGAGAAGCAGAATGCCTCTTATCTGAACCACGGCCCGGTGTTTACCAAGTATACCGGCAGCCGCGGCAAGTCCGGCTCCAATGATGCCTCTGCCGAGACCATGCAGAAGATCATTCAGTATATGGATGCGGCCGATATCATGTGGCAGATCGGCGAGCTCGGCAAGGTAGATGAGGGCGGCGGCGGAACCATCGCACAGTTCATGGGAGACATGGATGTGGATACCGTGGACCTGGGTGTGCCGGTGCTTTGTATGCATGCGCCCTTTGAGGTGACCTCCAAGCTGGATGTTTACTATACCTACAAGGCATTCAAGGCATTTAACCCGTAAAAAAATATGAGACATCGTAGGGGAAGCCCTGCTTCTGCAGGACTTCCCCTATGCTATAAAAATTTCATGAGGAGAAGAAAGATTATGAAGAAATCGAAGCTTTGTGTGGCAGCGGCGCTGCTGGCGATGACAGTGGCGGCAGCAGGCTGCGGCAAGAAGGACAGCGCAGAGGAGACCACCACGGCAGCGGAGAGCACCGCTGAGACTGTTTCCGCAGACGATCCGGAGATCCAGGCGCTGGAAAGCACAGAGAAGCCCACAGCACCGGATGTGGCGGATATGGGCTCTATCACCTTCCCGGAGCTTAGCAGCATTACCGTCAGCACGACACCGGCAGAGACCGTCACCGATGAGGATCTGGAGAGTCAGATCAATTACCTCCTGTCTCAGAATATGGAGGAGGTCTCCGAGAAGGCAAAGCAGGGAGATACGGTGAACATCGACTACGTGGGCACCATTGACGGCGAGGAGTTTGACGGCGGCTCCGCAGAGGGCTATGACCTGGAGCTGGGCTCCGGCAGCTTTATCGACAACTTTGAGGACCAGCTGGTGGGCTATGGTGCCGGTGATAAGGTGACCGTCAAGGTAACCTTCCCGGAGGATTATTCGCAGGAGAGCCTTCAGGGCAAGGCCGCAGAATTTGCTGTGACGGTAAATTCCGTGAAGCGTGCACCGGAGCTGACGGATGCCTGGGTGCAGAGCTATGAGAACACCAAGGCCGACACCGTGGAGGCATTCCGCGAGGAGCAGAGAGCCCTGATGCAGGCCAACTATGACAACTACTACCACAGCGATGTGCAGCAGAAGGCGCTGGAGGCTCTGGTGGAGGCTTCCGACATTACCCTTTCCGATGCCATGAAGCAGTATGGCGAGGACTTTGTGATCTACTCCAATGTACAGCAGGTGCAGAACTACGGCATGAGTCTGGCAGATCTGATCAACATGTACAGCATGACGGTTTCTGAGTTCAAGGAGGAGATGGCCAGCGAGGGTGAGAGCTATGCGGAGCAGTACTTCGTGGTGAAGAAGCTGGCAGCAGATCAGGGCATCACCGCCACCGACGAGGTGATGGATGCACTGGCAAAGAACCTCAGCGAGCTGAGCGGTGAGGAATACACCAAGGAATCTCTCATCGAGAGCTACGGTCAGGAGACTGTGGAGAGCGAGGCCGTGAATGAGGCAGTGCTTTCCTATCTGGAGTCCCAGGTGCAGGTGACTGAAGAGACGGAAGAGACTGCGGAAAGCAGCGAAACGGCGGATGCTGAAGAGAGCACTGAAGCAGAGACCACAGAGGTCGCTGCAGAAGCGGCTTCCGAGAGCCAGGCGCAGTAAAACAATTCTTGACAGTATCGCTTTAGCATGATAGAGTGTTGAACTATAGAAATGCTATGACAGACGGGAAAGACCGGCAGGAGGAGATATTATGAAGAAGACAGCGGTACTGGGCGTGGCAGCATGTCTGGCGATGGGAATGATGAGCGGCTGCGGCAGCAGCACAACGACAACAACCGCAGCGGCAACTGAGGCTGCTGAAGAGACAACAGCGGCAGCGGAGGAAACCACCGCAGTCGAGGCGGATGCCGAGAGCGCGGCCACAGCCGTGAAGACACCCACGGGAAAGTTTACTGTGGGATTTGATCAGGAATTTCCGCCCATGGGCTTTGTGGGAGATGACGGTGCGTATACGGGCTATGATCTGGATCTGGCCAAGGCCGTAGCGGACAAACTGGGTCTTGAGTTCGTGGCACAGCCCATCAACTGGGATTCCAAGGACATGGAGCTGGAGAGCGGCAACATTGACTGCATCTGGAACGGCTTCACCATGCAGGGCAGAGAGGACAGCTATACCTGGGTAGGCCCCTACATGGCCAATGAGCAGGTATTCGTGGTGAATGCGGATGCGGGCATCACCGGTGTTGCAGATCTGGCCGGCAAGGCAGTCGAGGTACAGAAGGATTCCTCCGGACTGGCAGCATTGAACGAGGATGAGAATGCCGAGCTGAAGGCAAGCTTCGGTTCTGTGACGGAGGTAGCGGATTACAACACCGCACTGATGGATCTCGAGTCCGGTGCCTGCGATGCGGTCTGCATGGATTCTATCGTAGCGGGTTACCAGATCACATCCTCCGGCAAGGATTTCGTGATTCTGGATGATGTGCTTTCCAAGGAGGAGTATGGCATCGGCTTCAAGAAGGGCGAGACCGAGCTGGCAGAGGCAGTGGACACTGTGCTGAAGGAGCTGGCAGAGGACGGCACCGTAGGCGAGATCACAGAGCAGTGGTTCGGCGATGCTTCTGTATTTACACTGAAGTAATTGGCTGACTGAGAAGAAAGCATGACGGAAGGGCAACGGCGCAGCTTTTGCTGCGCCGCTTTCTGTCATCAAAAAAAGCCTTGAAAAAGGCAGGGAAGAGGTGGAAAGGTGTCATTATCACAGATTTTGCTGCAGCTTTTGGGCGGATTGGGCGTCAGCGTACAGATTTTCCTGATCACGCTGATTTTCGCACTGCCCCTGGGACTTCTGGTGGCCTTCGGCAGAATGAGCAGGAATCCGCTGCTCAGTGTGCTCACAAAGATCTACATCTCCATCATGCGGGGAACGCCGCTGATGCTGCAGCTTTTTGTGGTCTACTACGGCCCCTATTACCTCTTTAAAATCAAGCTGAGCCCCACCTACCGGAACAGCGCCGTGTATATCGGCTTCATCATCAACTATGCCGCCTATTTTGCGGAGATCTACCGCTCGGGCATTCAGTCCATGCCGGTGGGACAGGCGGAGGCCGCAGAGATCCTGGGCTATACCCGGCTGCAGAGCTTCTTCCGCATTACCCTGCCCCAGGTCATCAAGCGCATCCTGCCGTCCGTGACCAACGAGGTCATCACCCTGGTGAAGGATACCTCGCTGGCCTTCTCCATTTCCGTTATGGAAATGTTTACGACGGCGAAGGCACTGGCCTCCAGCCAGACCTCTATGACGCCGCTGATTGCAGCCGGCATCTTCTACTACGTGTTTAACTTCCTTGTGGCCTGGCTGATGGAGCGCATGGAAAAGAAGCTGGACTATTATAAGTGAGGCGGCTATGAATCTTCTTGAAATCAAAAATCTGAAAAAAAGCTTTGGCGAGCTGCAGGTGCTGAAGGACATCAGCATGAGTGTGCGGGACGGAGAAATCGTTTCCATCATCGGGCCCTCCGGCTCCGGCAAATCCACTCTGCTGCGCTGCGCCACTCTGCTGGAGACCATGGATTCCGGCGAGCTCTGCTATGACGGCACCATCGTGGCGAAGAATGACAGCAATGGGCGGGCGGTCTATGCGGACCGGAAGACCCTTCGTGAGGTGAAGAGCATCTATGGACTGGTGTTTCAGAACTTTAATCTGTTTCCCCACTGGTCGGTGCTGCAGAATGTGACGGATGCGGTGATCCATGTGCAGAAGAAACCCCGGGCCGAAGCGGAAAAGCTGGGCCGGGAGCTGTTGAAGAAGATGGGACTGGCGGACAAGGAGAAGTACTATCCCTACCAGCTTTCCGGCGGGCAGCAGCAGAGAGTGGCCATTGCCCGGGCGCTGGCGCTGAACCCGAAGGTGCTGTTTTTCGATGAGCCCACCTCGGCGCTGGATCCGGAGCTGACGGGCGAGGTGCTGCAGGTGATCCGTTCTCTGAAGGAGCTCCACATCGCCATGGTCATCGTGACCCACGAAATGACCTTTGCCCGGGACATTTCCGATGAGGTCATTTTCATGGCAGACGGCGTGATTGTCTGCAGCGGAAAGCCGGAGGAGGTTTTCAATTCGGACAATGAAAGAATGCGCAGCTTCCTGGGACGATATCAGGGAATTCTCTAGGCCGGAATCATAATTGTGTAAGTTCTGCCATGCTGATCCTCCTTGAAGCTTGTCCACGTCTATGCTACACTGATGTTGATAACTATGTGCATAAGTGCAAAAAACTGTGGATAACTCAGTGGAAAAGCGGGGAAAACTGCAAAATAGCAAAAAGTTATCCACATTTCGGGATAGTGAGATGGGAAAACACGGCAAAAAAAAGAAATATCAGGAAAAGCTGAAAAAAGCGAAAAAGCGGCTGAAGCGGATGGAAAAGGAGCTGACTGCGCTGAAGGCAGCGGGAACGATATCGGAAGAGAAGGATGTGCAGAAGGACGACGGGCTGCAGCGGGAGGCACCTCTTAAGGAGCGGATTCAGGAGATTTCCGCAGAGGCACTGCCGGAGGCCCGGGGGGTGCTCGGCGAGCTGCGGCAGCTTTTGAAGGATTTTCTGCGGGATCCGCAGGAAGTCATTTCCCGGGAGCTTGAAAAAAAGGGACATACGGCAGCGTGGCTTGTGTATCTTCTGGGCGTTTTGCCCTTCCTCGTCATGGGTCTTCTGCTGAGCGGTCTCATCGGCGGCTTGCAGCTGGGACTCCTTTATGCCCTGCTGTCGCTGCTCTATCCCTTTGTATTTTTCCTTCTGAGCCGAAGCCGGCGGAGCCTTCGCATGGAAAGCGTATTTCCCTGCTTCTGGACAGCGGATCTGGGCATCTGCCTCGTGCATCTTCTGAGCATGCTGCTGGTGATTCTGGGACTTTGGTTTTTGGCACTCCTTCTGGAGCTGGCGGCCCTGCCCCTGCAGATGGTGTTCCGGTATATGGCGGCGCTGAGTCTGTCGGAGATGGAGAGCCGGGAGGCCATCCGCAGCACGGTGCTGTCGGCTGTTGCCTGTATGTTTTTCCTTCTGCTGCTCCTGTTTATGGGCCTTGGTGCATCCCTCCTCAACGCTGCCCTGGGGCAGCTTCTGGACGGCGGACTGGATGTCAAGTCGGTGCTCGGCTTTCTACTGGAATACCTGTAATTGTTTAGCACCACCAGAAAAATCCAAAAGATGTTGAGCTGAGCTTGCTCGGCGAAGCATTTTTGTGATTTTTCTGGTGGCGGGCAAGGCGCGAAGCGCCTCTGAACCGCCACATCGCGCATCGCGAAGCGATGTGGCGATGTGGTGCTAAACAAGTCCTTGCGCGGTTTTCGAAAGTTTCCTATAATAGATGGACATGTTTATCTGTATGCGGTGTCTTCGGATTCCGCATTTTTAGGAGGAAAAAGCTATGAAAAAAAGACTTGTTGCGCTTACGATGGCTGCCTCTATGGTTGCTTCTCTGGCAGCCTGCGGCTCTTCATCATCCACAAGCAGCAGTGAAACCACAAAGGCTGCCGAGGCAGCTGACGGTGAGACTGCCGCTGCAGCAGAGGCGAAGGATGCTTCTGATGTGAAGGTGGGTATCATCACTGACCTGGGCGGTGTGAACGACGGTTCCTTCAATACTTCTGCATGGCAGGGTCTGCAGAGAGCACAGAAGGAGCTGGGCATCGAGGCAAACTATCTGGAGTCTCATACTGACGCAGATTACAAGCCGAACATCGAGACCTTCCTGGATGAGGACTACGACATGATCATCTGCATCGGCTATGCACTGGCAGATGCACTGAAGGAGGAGGCAGACGCCAATCCGGATCAGAAGTTTGCCATCGTAGACGATTCCACTCTGGCAGATTATGACAATGTCACAAGCCTTATGTTCGAGCAGGCACAGGCCTCCTACCTGGTAGGCTACATTGCCGGCAAGACCACAAAGAGCAACAAGGTAGGTATCGTTCTCGGTATGTCTACTGATATCATGAACCAGTTCGGCTACGGCTATGTGGCAGGTGCCATTGACGCCAACCCGGATGTAACCGTTCTTCAGAACAATGCCAACTCCTTCGCCGATACCGCTGCCGGCAAGACCGCTGCCAACACCATGATCGCAGACGGTGCGGACGTTATCTTCCATGCAGCAGGCGGTACAGGTCTGGGCGTGATCGATGCCTGCAAGGAGGCCGGTATCTGGGCCATCGGTGTTGACTCCGATCAGAGCTCTGTGGCACCGGAGACCATCCTGACCTCTGCTATGAAGAGAGTGGACAATGCGGTTTATGATGTGGCAAAGGCCACTGTAGACGGTACTGTTGAGGGCGGTGTGAAGACCTATTCCCTGGCTGACGAGGGCGTGGATATCGCACCGACAACAGACAATCTCAGCGACGAGATGCTGACAGAGATCGAGGAAGTAAAGCAGAAGATCATCAGCGGCGAGGTTACTGTTCCGGAGAACAAGGCTGACTTCGAGGCGAAGTACGGTGATGTTTACCAGCTGGATGACTAAAAATCCATAAGTATTCTGATATCAGAAGAAAGACCATTTGGTTCATATGCTGCAGCGTTGCGGTGTATGGGCCGGATGGTCTTTTTATATTCCGGAGGAAGCTGGTGGAATATTTTTCACAAAGCATAGAGATATTAAAAATAAATGTTATAATAGAAATATTCATATTACGGGGCGGACATTGTCCCGTCGGAGATTTTTATTGAAGGAGTTTATGCAATGAGAGATATCAGTATGACGCGGGTAAACGAGACGCGTCAGGAAATGCTGAATACGGTGAAGTCAAAGACGCTGACCCATGAGCAGAAGGTGGCCGCCATGGCCAATCTGGCGGATTCGCTGCTGGAGGTGCTGGAGCTGCCGGAGGGACTGGACGAGCTTCTGAACCGGCCGATTTCGGAGCAGTGCATCTGTGATCTGTCAGAGGGACATGCGCCCCTGCGGCCCCGGTATATCATTCCGGATTACGACCGCTTTTTCCGGGAGGGTTCTCAGTTCCTGAATCTGACACCGCCCACAGATCTGTATGAGGCCATCAACGATCTGGAGATTTTCTATAAGCATGTGCCGTCGGTCACCAATTATCCGGTATATGTGGGTGCTCTGGACAAGCTGCTGGATCCCTTTGTACAGGATATGGATGAGGCGCAGGCACTGAAGCTCATCAAGCTCTTCCTCATCAACATGGACCGGACCATTCTGGATTCCTTCTCCCATGCAAACCTGGGGCCGGAGGACAGCAAGGCGGGACGACTGTTGCTGCAGGCCATTGCGGAGACGAAGGATGCGGTACCCAATGTCACCATGAAGTATGATGAGAGCATCACACCGGACGATTTCGCAATTCTGGCGGTGAAGGCGGCACTGGCCAGTGCCAAGCCCAGCTTTGCCAACCACAGCATGTTCCGCAGCGAGCTGAAGGACGATTATGTCATCGCCTCCTGCTACAACGGACTGAAGTACGGCGGCGGCTCCTATACCCTCTGCCGACTGATTCTCGGAAACATTGCGAAGCGGGCGAAGGACACAGAGGATTTCCTGAACCGGGAGCTTCCCTATGTGATGGACATTCAGGCCCGGTATATGGACGAGCGGATTCGCTTCATTGTGGAGGAGAGCGGCTTCTTTGAGAACAACTTCCTGGCGAAGGAGGGCTTCATTCAGAGAGACAAGTTCACCGCCATGTTCGGTCTGGTGGGTCTGGCTGAGGCAGTGGACATCCTGCTGGAGAAGGAAGGAAAGCAGGGACTTCGCTTCGGAAAGAGTGAGGAGGCCACGGCACTGGGTGTGCGGATCATGGACTGCATCAAGGCCTTTAATGATCAGCATGTGAACAAGTACTGCGAGACCACCGGCGGACATTTCCTGCTGCATGCCCAGGTGGGCATCGCCAGCGACATCGGTGTGACGCCGGGCACCCGGATTCCCATCGGAGAGGAGCCGGAAAACCTGGTGGATCAGCTGCGGGTACTCAGCAATTTCCACCACTACTTCCCCTCCGGCACCGGCGACATTTTCCCCATCGATATGACGGTGCACAGAAATCCGGACTATGTTCTGGACATCATCAAGGGCTCCTTCCGGATGAATCTCCGCTACCTTTCCTTCTATGCCAGCGACTCCGATGTGATCCGCATCACCGGCTATCTGGTGAAGCGTTCGGAGATCGAGAAGCTGGAGCGGGGCGAGAATGTGAAGCACGATACCACAGCCCTGGGTATGGGTGCGAAGCACAACGGTCACATTCTGGAGCGTAAGGTACGCTAATGTTGGCACCCGTCAACCGGATCATCCCCTTCAGTGCGGTGGACGGTCCGGGAAACCGAACGGCGGTATTTCTGCAGGGCTGCAACATCAACTGTAAATACTGTCACAATCCGGAAACCCGCAGGCTCTGTCAGAGCTGCGGAAAGTGCGTGGAGACCTGTCCGGCGGGTGCCCTTTCTCTTCGGGACGGCAGGGTCGTCTTTGACTGGCGGAAGTGCTGCGGCTGCGACACCTGTATCCACGTTTGTCCCCATGATGCCAGCCCCCGGATTCGCTGGATGACGCCGGAGGACTGCCTCGGGGAAATTCTGAAGAGTGTGCCCTTTATCCGGGGTGTCACGGTTTCCGGCGGGGAATGCACGCTGCATCCCGACTTTCTCCGGGAGCTGGGGAAGCTGTGCCGGGCCCGGGGCCTCGGCTATCTCCTGGATGCCAACGGCACCTATGATTTCGCGGCGGATCCGGCGGGACTGCTGGACTGCATTGACGGGGTCATGCTGGACATCAAGGCCTGGAAGCCGGAGGAGCATCTTCGGGTCACGGATGCGGACAATGCGCTGATCCGGAAGAATCTCTGTTTTCTGGCAGAGAAGGGGAAGCTGGAGGAGGTGCGGACGGTCATCGTGCCGGAGCTTTATGACTGCGCCGGGACAGTGCGGGAAACCGCCAGGGCATTAAAGCCCTATTTAGAAAAAAAGCAGATTCGATACAAGATCATCGCCTATCGGCCTATGGGTGTGCGGGAGGACTACCGGCATTTCCGTACCCCCACACAGGCGGAGCTGCAGGCGTTGAAGACCCTGGCGGAAGCTGAGGGGATGGACAACATTGTCCTGATTTAACGATAGGTGTCAAACACGAAACAGTAACTAGGAGACGGAGGAAGGACATATGAAAAGCAATATGGATGTGAATACCGTCGTCATTGAAATGAAGGATATCGTGAAGAAGTTCGGCAATTTCACTGCCAACGATCACGTGAATCTGACCGTTCACAAGGGCGAGGTGCATGCGATTCTCGGAGAAAACGGCGCGGGAAAAAGTACACTGATGAACATGCTCTACGGCATGTTCCGGCCCACCTCCGGCACGATCCGCATCAACGGACAGGAGGTGGTGATCAGCAACCCGGATAAGGCCATCGCACTGGGAATCGGCATGGTGCATCAGCACTTCATGCTGGTGCAGCCCTTTACGGTAACCGAAAACATTATCCTGGGCTCTGAGCCGGTGAAGGGACTGCGGGTGGATCTGAAAAGTGCCAAAGAGAAGATTCTGGCGCTTTCCAGTCAGTACAACCTGAAGGTGGACCCGGATGCGAAGGTAGAGGACATCAGCGTAGGCATGCAGCAGAGAGTGGAGATTCTCAAGGTGCTCTATCGCGGTGCGGATATGCTGATCCTGGATGAGCCGACGGCTTCCCTGACACCGCAGGAGATCGATGAGCTCATGGAAATCATCCGGAACCTGACGGCTGCCGGTAAGTCTGTGGTGCTGATCACGCATAAGCTGAAGGAGATCAAGGCCTGTGCAGACAACTGCACCATCATCCGCCGCGGCAAGTACATCGATACGGTGAAGGTGGCGGACTGCTCCGAGGACGATCTAGCGGCCATGATGGTGGGCAGACAGGTGAATTCGAAGGTGGACAAGAAGCCGCAGGCGCCGGGAAAGACGGTGCTGGAGGTGAAGGATCTTCATGCGAAGGATTACCGCGGCGTGGAAATTCTGAAGGGCCTGAATCTTTCGGTGCATGCCGGAGAAATCGTGGGTCTTGCCGGCATCGACGGCAACGGACAATCCCAGCTGGTGGAGATCCTCACGGGTCTCGGCAAGGCGCTGTCCGGTGAGGTGATCATGAACGGGGAGAACGTGGTGAACAAGAATGCCCGGACCCTGTTCGAAAAGGGCATCTCCAGCATCCCGGAGGACCGGCAGAAGCATGGTCTGGTGCTGGATTTCTCCGTCGCGGAGAATCTGATTCTCCAGAACTACGGAGAGGCACCCTATGCGAAAAACGGCATTCTCCAGAAGAAGGTGATCCAGGAGCATGCCACGGAGATGATCGATAAGTTCGACATCCGGCCCCAGGGCTGTGAATCCCGGCTGGCGGGACAGCTTTCCGGCGGAAATCAGCAGAAGGTGATCATCGCCCGGGAGGTAACCAATGACAAGGATCTGCTGATTGCCTTCAACCCTACCCGCGGACTGGATGTAGGTGCCATTGAATTCGTGCATAAGTATCTGGTGGAGCAGCGGAACAAGGGACGGGCCATCCTGCTGGTTTCCTTCGAGCTGGATGAGATCATGAGTCTCTCAGACCGCATCGAGGTTATCTTCGACGGACAGATCAACGGCTCTATGCCGGGCGCAGAGGCGGATGAATATCAGCTTGGACTTTTGATGGCAGGAGGAAAGGCATCATGAAACAGAAAATTTTAAAAAGCACCATGCTGTATACCTTAATTGCCATTCTGCTGGGCTTCCTGGTGGGAGCGCTTCTGCTGCTGATCATCGGCGTCAGCCCGGCGGTGGCCTACGGCAAGCTCCTGAACGGTGTCTTCGGCAAGACCAAGTTCACAGTATACAGTGTTGTATATGCGGCACCCCTGATCTTTACGGGACTTTCCGTGGCCTTCTCCTTCCGTACCGGCATCTTCAACATCGGTGCCGAGGGACAGTATGTGGTGGGCTCTCTGGCCGCCTTGGTCATCGGTATCCTCTGTCCCATGCCGGCACCGATTCATGCCATTGTCTGCATTCTGGCAGCGGCGGCGGCCGGTGCCCTGTGGAGTGCCATCGTGGGTATCCTGAAGGTGGAAAGAGGCATCCATGAGGTGCTTTCCTATATCATGTTCAACTGGATCGCCTTCTATCTCTCCAACTTCGTGGTGAATCTGAAGGCCATCCATACCGATCAGGGTGCAGATGCCAGCCGGAACATTCTGGACTCCGCTATGATCAAGATGCCGGACGTCGTGGCCAAGGCGACGGGCTGTACGGATGTGCACTGGGGCGTCTTCCTGGCGCTGATTGCCGCCGTTCTGGTGTGGTTTATCATGGCCAAGACCACCTTCGGTTATCAGCTTCGTGCCGTTGGTTTTTCCCAGACCGCAGCAGAGTATGCGGGCATTGATGCAAAGCGGATCTTCCTGACCTCCATGTCTCTTTCCGGCATGCTGGCGGGTCTCGGCGGCGCTGTGCAGGTGCTGGGTATGTCCGGCCGTGTGGCACAGTTCGCTTCCCAGGAGCAGTACGGTTTCCAGGGCATCACCGTGGCACTGATCGGTGCGACGAACCCCATCGGCTGCATTTTCTCCGGCTTCTTCTACGGTGCCATGAAGTATGGCGGAAACAAGCTGACGGTTGTGAATGTGCCCAACGAGGTAATCAACATTATCATGGGTACCATCATCATTTTCATCGCCATCACCCCGAAGCTGAAGAGCATGGTGATCAAGGCGATGGAGAAGAACGGAGGTAAGGACTGATGTTTGTGACATATTTGGGACTGGTAATCAATGCAATCCTCATCTCGACACCGCCTCTGCTTCTGGCGGGCCTGGGCTCCTGCTTCACAGAGCGGAGCGGCGTGGTGAACATCGGTATCGAGGGTATGATGACCATCGGTGCCTTTGTGGGCACCTGTGTGGCGTACTTTACCGGAAACGGCTGGCTCGGCTTCTTCTGCGGCGGACTGGCCGGTGCGGTACTGGGCCTTCTCCATGCCGTGGTCTGCATCAGCATGCAGGCAGATCAGACCATCGCCGGTACGGCCATCAATTTCATCGGACCGGGCCTGGCCCTCTTCATGTGCAAGGCGATTTTCGATTCCTCGGATTCACCTGCCCTGGAGATCTCCGCCAAGCTGCCGAAGATGTTCGTGGGTGCATTCCCGGCCGGCTCTTTCGGCTACAACGTGATTTCCACCTATCCGATGGCCTATCTCAGCTTCGTGATCGTGGCACTGCTGTGGTTTGTTTTCTTCAAGACCCGCTTCGGCATGCGGCTCCGGGCAGCCGGTGAGCATCCGGAGGCCTGTGAGACCCTGGGCATCAATGTTTACCATGTGCGTTATGCCTGCGTGATCTTCTCCGGCTTCATGTCCGGTCTGGGCGGTGCCTTCGTGACACTGGCGACGGTTTCTCAGTTCCGTCCGGCCGTGATCGTGGGACAGGGCTTCATTGCCATCGCAGCGGTGATTTTCGGCAAGTTCACACCCCAGGGCACGCTGATCGGCTGCCTGATCTTCGGCTTCTGCAACGGCGTCAAGTCTCTGCTGGGCGGCACCAATCTGGTGTCTCCGAACCTGCTGTCCATGATCCCCTATGTGGTGACCCTGCTGACGCTGATCTTTTTCGTGGGCGCAGGTCATACACCGGCAGCCAACGGAAAGCCCTTTGTGCGGTCAAAGTAAGGGGAATGATGTATGCGGTGCCGGTATTCGGGAGGGCTTGCATTTCCCCGGGATATTCGGTATAATCACCGCATTGTAAGGAGGCAGCAGTCACTGCCTCCTTTCGAATGTTAAACAGTTAATCTGATATCAGTGAGAATGACAGGAGGAAAGCATAGATGATTGCAGCAAGCAACATTACCTACAGAGTCGGCAAGAAGGCTCTTTTTGAGGATGTGAATATCAAGTTCACGGAGGGCAACTGCTACGGTGTGATTGGTGCCAATGGTGCGGGAAAGTCTACTTTCCTGAAGATTCTGTCCGGTGTGCTGGAGCCCAGCTCCGGCGAGATCGTCATTACCCCGGGACAGAGACTGTCCGTACTGGAGCAGGATCAGTTCAAGTATGATGCCTATACGGTACTGGATACGGTCATCATGGGCAACCAGCGTCTCTATGAGATCATGAAGGAGAAGGATGCTCTGTATGCCAAGCCGGATTTCTCTGATGAGGACGGTATCCGGGCTGCAGATCTGGAGGCAGAGTTTGCCCAGATGGACGGCTGGAACGCCGAGGCGGATGCGGAAACCATGCTGAACGGCCTGGGCATTGACAGTAGCCTGCATTACAAGCAGATGAATGAGCTGAAGGGTGCCGAGAAGGTGAAGGTGCTGCTGGCGAAGGCGCTGTTCGGTAATCCGGACATCCTGCTGCTGGACGAGCCGACCAACCACCTGGACATGAGCTCCATCGAGTGGCTGGAGGACTTCCTCATCAATTTCGAGAACACGGTGATCGTGGTGTCCCATGACCGTTACTTCCTGAACAAGGTCTGCACCAGCATCGCCGACATTGACTACGGCAAGATCACCCTCTTTGCCGGAAACTATGACTTCTGGTTCGAATCCTCACAGCTCATTGTGCGGCAGCAGAAGGAAGCCAACCGGAAGAAGGAGGAGAAGATCAAGGAGCTGCAGGAGTTCATTCAGCGCTTCTCTGCCAATGCCTCCAAGTCCAAGCAGGCAACCTCCCGTAAGCGTGCTCTGGAGAAGATCGAGCTGGATGACATTAAGCCGTCCTCCCGTCAGTATCCCTATATTCAGTTCAAGCCCAACCGGGAAATCGGAAACGATGTGCTGGAGGTGAAGAACCTGACAAAGACCATCAACGGCGTGAAGGTGCTGGACAACATCAGCTTCAACCTGAACCGCACCGACAAGGTGGCGCTGGTGGGACCGAACGAGCTGGCCAAGACCGTGCTGATGCAGATCATTTCCGGAGAAATGGAGCCGGATTCCGGTGATTACAAGTGGGGCCTTACCACTACCCAGGCCTACTTCCCGAAGGACAATTCCAAGGAATTCTCCTCAGAGGATACCATTGTGGAGTGGCTCACCCAGTACAGCCCGGACAAGGATACCCAGTATGTCCGCGGCTACCTGGGCCGCATGCTCTTCAAGGGCGACGACGGTATGAAGAAGGTGAATGTGCTTTCCGGTGGTGAGAAGGTACGCTGCATGCTGAGCAAGCTCATGATCAGCGGTGCCAATGTCATCATCCTGGATGAGCCGACGGACCATCTGGATATGGAGGCCATCTCTGCACTGAACGACGGTCTCACCAGCTTCCCGGGGGTGATCATCTTCGCTTCCCGTGACCATCAGGTGGTGGAGACCACAGCCAACCGTATCTTCGAGATCATCGACGGCAAGCTCATCGATAAGGTCAGCACTTATGACGAGTACCTGGCTTCCGATGCAGACATCAAGAAGCGCTTTACCTTCACCCTTTCCGATTCCGACGCAACGGACAACTAATGATAAAAGGGCTGCCCCGTCAGGGACAGAAAAACGCCTCTCCTTTCGGAGGGGCGTTTTTTTGCTTATTGCTGCACGTTCAACCTGAACCGATTTTTATGAAATTCCAGAAGGCCTTCCTTTTGCATTTTTCCGAGCTCCACCGAGAGTCCGCTGCGCTCCACAGCCAGATAGTCGGCCAGCTGCTGACGTGAAAAGGGAATATCAAATTCGTATTTTCCGAGACGCTGCGCTTCTGCAGAAAGATAGGACATGAGCTTTGAACGCGTGTTACGCTGTCCCATATGTGTCAGTTTTTCGCTGAAACGCAGATTTTTCTCGGCAAGCTCTCCCAGAAGATTTCGAATGATCCGGCTGTGATGGGCACAGGCTGACGGGCATACATTCAAAATCCGCTTCACATTCAGAAACATGACAGTGACGGGGGTTTCCGCAATCACACTCGCATTCATGACAGAACCGGCTGCGCAGGCAAAGGCTGCCGCAAAGGTCTCCCCCGGTCCCGCCTTGGAGAGAATGTTGCGATTCCCCCAAATGTCCTCCTGTATAACCAGAACATTTCCCGACAACACAAATCCAATCGATTCCACCGTATCCCCGGCTCGTAGTATAAAGGCATCCCTGGCGAAGCTCTCTTTTCTGATATCCAGACACGACAGCATTGCCATCAGCTCGTCCTCAGAAATCCCCGAAAAAAACGAAGAAGCGCGAAGTATTGGAAAAAAATCTTTCATCCCATCTCCTTTTGTTGAAAATTCAACCGACTTGTTGATTCTATCCTATTATAATGCAGAGAGAAAGACAAGGAGGGTCTGTTATGAAGAGGAGAATTGTTGAAATTGATCAGAATAAATGCAACGGCTGCGGCGCCTGTGCTGCTGCCTGCCACGAAGGTGCCATCGTCATGGTGAACGGAAAGGCACAGCTGATGCGGGATGATTATTGTGATGGCCTGGGCGACTGCCTGCCCGCCTGCCCCACCGGCGCGATTTCCTTTACAGAGCGTGAGGCCGCTGCCTATGACGAGGCGGCAGTACTGGCTAACAAGCAACGAAAAATGCAGCAGGAGGGCATGCGCCTTCATGCCGGCTGCCCCGGTACACAAATGAAGACCATTCGGCATACATCGCCATCCGGCATTGAAAATGCTCCTGTGGCAGTGCAGAGCCGTCTTTCCCAGTGGCCGGTGCAGATCAAACTCGTACCGGTCAACGCACCTTACTTTGACGGCGCAAAGCTGCTGATTGCCGCTGACTGCACAGCTTACGCCTATGCTGCATTCCACGAACGTTTCATAAAGGGACATATCACACTGGTGGGATGTCCCAAGCTCGACAATGTGGATTATTCTGAAAAGCTGACGGAAATCATTCGCAACAATGACATTAAAAGCGTGACTGTTGTACGCATGGAGGTCCCCTGCTGCGGCGGATTGGAAAATGCTGCAAAGATCGCATTGCAGCAGAGCGGAAAGTTTATTCCGTGGCAGGTCGTGACCATTTCCACCGACGGAAATATACTGGATTAAAGAAAAAGTGAGGACTTCATGAATCAGAAAATGTTTTGTTTTCAATGTGAGCAGACAGCAGGCTGCACCGGATGTACCGGCAGTGCCGGTGTCTGCGGCAAAAACACCGAGGTGGCAAGACTTCAGGATGAGCTGACCGGCGCGTTGGTCGGACTGGCACGTGCAGCAGATACAGCACCGGATGTGAACGAGGGTACATGGCAGCTGATGATCGAGGGCTTGTTTACCGCTGTCACAAATGTAAATTTCAATGAGGCATCCATTCGTGCATTGATTACCCGCGTACACAACGAAAAAGCACGCCTTGTGCCCAATTGTGCCGGCTGTATGGCTTCCTGCGGGCGAACCGATGATTATAATATGTCGCTTCTCTGGAACGACCAGGAGGACATCCGCAGTCTCAAGTCCCTGATCCTCTTTGGCATCCGCGGCATGGCGGCTTATGCACATCATGCCATGGTGCTGGGCTACAGTGATGAAGCAGTGAATCACTTCTTCGCCAAGGCGCTTTTTGCCATCGGCGTGGACTGGGCCGTGGAAGACATGGAGGAGCTGCTGTCCATCGTCATGGAGGTCGGCGAAAAGAACCTGCAATGCATGGCTATGCTTGACCGGGCGAACACCGAAACCTACGGCACACCGGTTCCCGTGACGGTTTCGCTGACCGTGGAGAAGGGGCCCTTTATCGTCATTTCCGGTCACGACCTCCACGATCTGAAGCTTCTGCTGGAACAGACCGAAGGCAAAGGCATCAATATCTACACGCATGGTGAGATGCTTCCTGCACACGGCTATCCGGAGCTCAAAAAATATCCCCACCTCAAGGGAAATTTCGGCACGGCATGGCAGAATCAGCAGAAGGAGTTTGCCGAGCTTCCTGCACCGGTGCTGTTCACCACCAACTGTCTGATGCCGCCGAAGGCAGGCTATGCCGACCGCGTATTCACCACAGCAATGGTATCCTACCCCGAAATGACACACATCGGAGAGGACAAGGACTTCACATCGCTGATCGAAAAGGCTCTGGCGCTGGGCGGATATCCTGAGGATCGGCTTTTTACCGGCATGAACGGCGGCAGCACGGTGATGACCGGCTTTGCCCGCGGCACAGTACTGGGTGTCGCAGATCAGGTGGTCGAAGCTGTCAAGTCCGGTGCAATCCGGCACTTCTTCCTGGTGGCCGGCTGTGACGGTGCGCGCCCCGGCCGCAGCTATTACACGGAGTTTGTAAAGCAGACACCCGCGGATACCGTGGTTCTGACCCTTGCCTGCGGCAAATACCGCTTCAATGACCTGGACCTCGGCACCATAGGCGGTCTGCCCCGTCTCATGGATATCGGACAATGCAATGATGCCTACAGTGCCATTCAGATCGCCCTTGCACTGGCCGATGCCTTCGGCTGCGGCGTGAATGATCTCCCGCTGTCCATGGTGCTTTCCTGGTACGAGCAGAAGGCAGTCTGCATCCTGCTGACCCTGCTGCATCTGGGCATCAAGAACATTCGTCTCGGCCCGACGCTGCCGGCCTTTATCTCTCCGAATGTTCTGAACTATCTTGTTGAAAACTTCGGCATTGCGCCCATCAGCACACCGGAGGAGGACCTGCAGCAGTTCCTTAAATAAACTTACAGCATATCCAGCTCTGCCAGGGCGATGAACTGCTTCATTTCCTCTGTGACCCACTTATCCTTATGGTAGAAGACCTGGCGGTACATGTTCATTTCGAAGTCGCTGATCCGGAGCTGTACCAGCTCGCCCCTCGCAATGGAGTCCGCCACGGCAAAGTAGGGGAGGAAGGAGAGGGCGCGGTTTTCCTTGATCAGGTGGATGATGACCTCCGTGTCGCCGGTCTCAAAGAAGGGCCGGATGGACATGCTCTGGGCCGCCAGACTCTGCTCCAGGGCGTAGCGGTAGTTGGAGTCCCGCTCGGTGAGGAAGAAGGGCTGGTGAATCAGATCGGCCAGCTTGAGGCAATGTTTTTTCACGATTTCCGCGTCCGGTGCTGCCACGAAGACGACGGGCTCCGGCTTCTCCAGGGATTTTTTCCAGTTCTGGTCATAGACCCGGCGGTCCAGGAAGTAGGCGATATCGATCTGGTTGTGCTCCAGCATCTCCGTCAGCTCTCTGGGAGAGCCGGTTTTGATCTCCAGGGAAACCTCCCGGTGGTGATCATAGAAGTATTTGATGATGGCGGGGAGCTTGAAGGTCAGCAGGGATTCCAGAGTGCCGATGCGGAGCCGGTGCTCCTGCAGCTGGGGGTTCCCCAGTGCGGCGTGGACATCGTTGATCTTCCGGAGGATTTCCTGGGCATAGACCAGAAATTCCTTCCCCGGGGGCGTCAGCTCCACCCGGCGGCCCACCCGGTCGAAGAAGCGGGTATTGAATTCCTGCTCCAGCTGCCGGATCTGTATGGTGACGGCGGCCTGGGTATAGCCCAGGGCCTCCGCTGCCCGGGAGAAGCTCTGGAGCTCAACGATTTTGATAAAGGAGTTTAACTGTCTGATTTCCATGGCTTTCCGCTTCAGCCTTTCCGGTGACGGTCCGCAATGGTGGCAGCCGCTGCCTTTCGGCCGCAGGCGGCACCTGCCTGGGAGGCATAGTCCGGCAGTACATGCCGGCGCAGACAGTCACCCACGAGATACAAGCCGGGAAGCGGTACCTCTGAAGGCTCTGCTTTGGCCAGCAGACCGGAGAGACAGTCCAGACTGTCGGCACCGCCGGCGAAAATCAGTCTGCGGCAGAGGTACTGCGGCGATTTTCCTTCATTAATATAGAGGGCGAAATTGCCCTTTTCGTCCTTTGTGATGCAGGTAACGGACTGTCCCACCATGGTGGGAAGATCATAGATGGACAGGGTTTTCAGGAAATGCTTCAGATAGGCGGTGCTGCCCAGCATTTTCTGAAAAATCACCGAACCGGCAGCTGCCTCCTGCTTCCGGGTAAGGCGTCCCCCCAAGGTGCCCTCCTTTTCCAGCAGAAGACAGTTTTCAATGCCCAGGTCAAAGGCAGAAAGGGCAGCGGAAAGGCCGGCGGGACCGGCACCGACCACCAGCAGATCGTAGATATGCATAAAATACTCCCATAGGAAAAAAATAAGACTACACAGCGTATTACTGTGTAGTCTATCATAAAAAATATTAATAATAAATGCAGGATTTGGATTTATGCGTGTGCATCGCTGATCATGAAATCGACAACCTTCTTCATATCAGCAGGCTCATGAACGATGAGCTCCAGCTCCTTGATGTAAGCCTGATCCAGCAGCTGGCTCATCATCAGCATCTGGGACAGCTTGGACTTCAGATTGATGCGGTCACCCTCTGAGGATACCAGCTCTACCTTGCCGGTGCAGGCATTCAATACGTTAAACAGACCCTCTACATTGTTTACATTCTCGATCTTCATAGTCTTCTTCTCCTTTCATCCTCGCTTCTCTCTCAACACAGTTACAGCATAACAGAGCTTTTAAAATTTGCAAGCGGAAATTGTCAAAAATTTAACACAAAAATGGTACGAAATTCTGAGCAAGGGATGGGCAAAAAAGTTGTATGCAGGCATTTTTCGATGTGATAAACTGATGAAAAGCCCGGAGGACGGGGGATGAATCTAAGTAAAATGGTGCAAAATATGCGCAAAACAGCAGCAAGGAGAGGCAAAATGAAGATTGCAATCGGAAATGATCATGCAGCGGTGGAAATGAAGAAGGAAATCCGGCAGTACCTGGAGGAGAAGGGCATTGAGGTGATCAATGTGGGAACAGATACGCCGGAGCGCTATGATTACCCCATCGCCGGCTATCAGGTGGCCACACTGGTGGCAGAGGGAAAGGCAGACTGCGGCATCGCCATCTGCGGTACGGGTATCGGCATTTCCCTGGCAGCCAATAAGGTGAAGCACATCCGGGCCTTCGCCTGCAGTGATCCCTACTCTGCTGCTATGGCGAAGCGCCACAACAATGCCAATGTGCTCTGCTTCGGTGCCCGGGTGGTGGGCATTGAAGTGGCCAAGTGCATCGTGGACGCCTACCTTTCCGCGGAATTCGAGGGCGGACGTCATGCCGAGCGTGTGAACATGATCATGGAGATCGAGGAGACCGGCAAGCTGGAGCGGTAATTGAATCCACAAACATAAGAAAGGATGCGGGCATAGTGCCTGCATCCTTTTTTGTTTGTACTAGGTAGACTTTGCTTTCGCAAAGTCTTTGATACGCTCGGATTCATCTCGAGCTGGAAGCTCTCGATGAACTTGCCTCCGGCAAGCATGCATCTAAGATGCATGTCAAATCGTTACGAAGTTTGCTTTATGCAAACTTCTTCACTGCCGCTAAGGCATCCAACGGGCAGGTGCCGGCGGCTCTCACTGCGTTGAGGAAGCTCTCCCGGGAGCGGGTGGCAATCAGCTCCTCCGGGAAATGGATTTCCTCCAGCATAGCCGGAACGGTGCGGAAGTTTCCGATGTCGCAGGAGATATGTGCATCGCTGTTGACGGCGATGGACACACCGAGCTCTGCACAGCGCTCTGCGATCCGCCGACATTTCTCGATCACCCTTTTTCCGCTCTCCATGGAGTGGCTGTTGATCTCAATGAGCTTATGGAGCTCCTTTGCCCGGAGGAGAATGGGATCGATCTCAATGGGAAGACCGGAGCGGCCGATATGACCGAGCATCAGGACCTTCGGATTTTCCAGTGTCTTCAGGTAGGCTTCGGTACAGGCGGCGCTGCCGGCATGATCCGCAAAGCGGGTGCCGTGGACACTGCCGATGACATAGTGCAGCTTCTCGGTGACCCGGTCATAGAGACTGCGGCTGCCCTCTGCGTAGGGCTCACCCACGATGTTGCAGTCGATCGGAATGTCATAGCCGAAGAGATGTCCCTCCAGATCCACAATGTCCGCCTCGCAGCCCCGGAGCAGGGTGATGCCCTTCCATTCCAGGGGCCAGATGTGGCAGGTGGAGAGATATTGATAGTTTTTGTTGCTGCGGAAGTCCGTGAACAGCATATCGGAAAAGTGGTCCGTGGAGGCCAGCAGCTCCAACCCGGCATCCCGGGCGGCGCAGACATTTTCCTCTATCGTAGAATAGGCGTGCCGGGAAAACAGGGTATGGGTATGCGTATCACAGCGTAATGAAATGGCCAAGCTTCTGCCTCCTTTACTTTTCGTCGCAGACCTGGAAAATGTAGAACTTCAGGTAATAGGAATTTTCGTCGCCGCTCCAGAGAATGGGGTGGTCTGCACACTGGGTGCGGAATTCCACCTGACGGAGCCGCTTGTGGGCACTGCGGGCGGCTTCCGCAATGGTCTTGGTGAAGAGCTCCTGGGTCATGAAATGGGAGCAGGAGCAGGTGGCGAGATAGCCGCCGTCCCGCACGAGACCGAGACCCTTCCGGTTGATCTCACGGTAGCCGTTGATGGCATGCTTCGTGGCCTCCCGGGATTTTGTGAAGGCCGGGGGATCCAGAATCACCACATCATAGCTTTCACCGGCCGCCAGAAGCCTGGGCAGCTCATCCAGAACGTCGCATTCCCGGAAGTGCACCGTGTCGGAAAGGCCGTTCCGCTCCGCATTGGCGCGGGCCTGAGAAACCGCGAGCGCCGAAATGTCCAGGCCGGTCACCTCTGTCGCACCGGCGATGCCCGCATTCAGGGCGAAGGTTCCCATATGGGTGAAGCAGTCCAGCACCCGCTTGCCGGGGCAGAGCCGCTGAATGGCCAGGCGGTTGTATTTCTGGTCCAGGAAGAAGCCGGTTTTCTGTCCGTTCACCACATCCACAAGGTAGCGGACGCCGTTCTCCGTGATCTCCACGTTGGTGTCGAAGGGCGCAGACAGGAAGCCCTTGAAGCACTCCATGCCCTCCTTTTTCCGCACGGGTGCATCGGAGCGCTCATAGATGCCTCTTATGGTAATGCCGTCGGCCGCCAGGATCCGGGTCAGGTCCTCCAGCAGCATGGGCTTCAGTCTGTCGATGCCCAGGGCCAGGGACTCCACCACCAGCACGTCCTCGTACTTGTCCACCACGAGACCCGGCAGGAAATCCGCTTCGCCGAAGATGAGACGGCAGGAACTGGTGTCCACTACATTTTTACGGTAGTCCCAGGCATTCTGCAGCCGCTGCCGCAGGAATTCCCGGGTGATGGGCTCCCGGCTTCTGCGGGAAAGCATGCGCACCCGGATCTTCGAATGGCTGTTGATGAAGCCGTAGCCCATGAAGTAGCCGTCAAAGTCCAGCACTGTGAGGATATCGCCGTTTTCAAAGTCGCCCTCGGTGCGGTCGATTTCATTGTCATAGATCCAGGCACCGCCGGCCTTGATGGTGCGGCCCTCGCCCTTCTTTAAAATAACCCTTCCATCGGAAAGTAATGCTTCTGTCATGCGTTCTCCTCTTCCTTCTGCGTGTTGTCAGCGGCAGGCAGCTCTATTTTCAGCAGGATCGGGCAGTGGTCGGAGCCCATGATATCCTGGCGGATCTCCGCGGCTGCAATGGCGTCCTTCAGCTGTTCGGAAACCACAAAGTAGTCAATGCGCCAGCCGACATTTCTCTCACGGGCACGGGTGCGGTAGCTCCACCAGCTGTATTCATCCCGTGCCTCCGGATGGAGATAACGGAAGGAATCCACGAAGCCGCTGTCCAGAAGCCGGGAGAACTTGGCCCGTTCCTCGTCGCTGAAGCCGGCGCTCTGGTGGTTCGTGTCCGGGTTCTTCAGGTCGATTTCCTCATGGGCCACGTTCAGGTCGCCGCAGAAGATCACGGGCTTTTCCTGATTCAGCCGGCAGATATATTCCCGGAAGGCATCCTCCCAGTCCATACGGTAGTCCAGCCGCTTCAGGCCGTTCTGGGAATTGGGCACATAAACCGTGATCAGGTAATAATCGGGAAATTCGCAGGTGATGACCCGGCCCTCCCGGTCATGCTCCGGGATGCCGATGCCGTACTGCACGGACAGGGGCTCCTCCTTGGTGAAGACGGCGGTGCCGGAATAGCCCTTCTTCTCTGCATAGCACCAGTACTGATGGTAGCCCGGCAGAGCCAGCTCGATCTGCGCGGCCTGCAGCTTCGTTTCCTGCAGACAGAAGACATCTGCGTCCAGCCGCTGAAAGTCCTCCATAAAGTTCTTTCCCATGACGGCCCGAAGGCCGTTTACATTCCATGAAACAAATGTTTTTTGCATAATCAATAAAATCTCCTCAACATTCTGATTATAGACGAAAATTCCATAGCGAACAATTGCAAAAATCTTTTCCTTAAGCGGGGCTTCAACGGAAATTCTATGCTATAATGTCGGAAAGACTGTAGAGAAGAGGACGAAATGTTAGGACTGAAGAAGGAGAAGGACAAATACATATTTAAGGTAGCCTCCCGGGCAGAGAAGCTGATGCTGAATCTATACCGGGGCAGTCGTCGTGTGCGGCAGATCCCCTTTGATCCGGGACAGCGCATCGGAGATGTCTGGCGGCTGGAGCTCGACACACTGCCGGAGGGTCTGAGCTATGCCTATGAGCAGGACGGTCAGGTGTTCACGGATCCCAACGGCGTGGTCTTTTCCGGGCGGAAAAAATTCGGCTCCCTGAAGGACGGACTCCGGGTACTGACCACGGACATTGCGGATGCCACGGCGCTGCCGGAGGCCTCCGAGGCCTGGCAGAAGGACCGGCCCCTGAACATTCCCTACCATGAAAGCATCATTTACCGGCTCCATGTCCGGGGCTTCACCAAGCACAAATCCTCGGGCCTGGCGGCAGACGTACGGGGCACCTTCCAGGGCATCATTGAGAAGATTCCCTATCTCAAGTCCCTGGGCATCAATTGCCTGGAGCTGATGCCCTGCTACGAATTCAACGAGATCATGCTGCCGGAGCGGCATCCCGGAGAGGGCTGTCCGGGAGAGAAGCTGCAGCCCACGGGACTCATCAATTACTGGGGCTTCACAAAGGATGCGCTGCAGCTGGCACCGAAGGCCTCCTATACCAGTGACCACCAGAATCCCCGGAGCGAGTTCCGGAAGCTGGTGCTGGCGCTGCATCAGAACGGCATCGAGCTGGTGCTGGATTTTTACTTCACCCAGGAGACCCTGCCGGACTACATTACCACGGTCATGCGCTACTGGCGGATCCAGTACCATCTGGACGGCATTCATCTCATCGGCTATGCGCCCTATGACGTGATCGCCCGGGATCCCTATCTTTCCCGCTTCAAGCTCTGGGCGGACAGTTGGGAGGGCTGCGGCGGCCGACATCCCGGAGAGCCCCGCTATCTTGCGGATTACAATGACGGCTTCCAGAACGATATGCGGCGGATCCTGAAGGGAGACGAGAGCATGCTGGGAACGCTGATGGAGCGGATCCGTCAGAATCCGGCGGACCATGGCGTGATTCAATACATGGCCAATGTCTCCGGCATGACGCTGCGGGACATGCTCTGCTATGACCGGAAGCACAACGAAGCGAACCATGAGCAGAACCGGGACGGAACGGACCAGAATTATTCCTGGAACTGCGGTGAGGAGGGAGAGAGCCGGCGGAAGTCGGTGCGGATCCTGCGCCGGAAGATGTTCCGGAATGCGGTGCTGCTGTTGCTGCTGTCCCAGGGAACACCGCTCATTTCTGCGGGAGATGAGTTCGGGGCCACCAAGAAGGGAAACAACAATTCCTATTGCCAGGACAATGAAATCAACTGGCTGAACTGGGGACTGGCGGAGAAGAACCAGGATATGCTGGATTTCTTCCGCCGGATGCTGGCCTTCCGAAAAGCCCATCCCGTGTTCCACCAGCCCGGAGAATGCCGGATGCTGGATTATCAGCATGTGGGCATTCCGGATCTCAGCTTCCATGGGGAAAATGCCTGGCGGCCGGAGCTGGAGAGCTATCGGCGGCAGCTGGGCATCATGTATGCCGGGGAATATGCGGATGATGACAGCTTCCTGGTGCTTTGCAATTTTCATTGGGAAAAGCATAGCTTCGCACTGCCCCACCCGCCGCTCGGAAAATGCTGGGCGAAGATTCTGGATACTGCAGAGGATGCGGTCAACGGCATATTGCCGGCACCGGTCAAGGTGGAGGGAGAGCATCCCACGGCAGTGACGGCGCCCCGGTCCATGGTGGTGCTTCTGGCGGAGCGGGATGAGTGCTATCAGCCGAAAAAGGGCAAGCGAAAAAGAAATAAGGAAATACACAAGAAGGAGTCTGGGAGGAATGAGTTATGACAGACAAGCTGTATGATGTGATGAACTGGGCGGATGTGGAGGAAGTGACTTATGCGGAGTCCACGGAGCCGAAGCGGATCCTGGGTCCCCATCTTCTGGAGGAGGGGCTGCTGATCCAGTGCTTTGTACCCACCGCAAAGGAGATAAAGCTCAGCCTGGAGGGAAAGCAGTATGAGATGGAGCTCTGCGATGAGGCGGGCTTCTATGCCCTGCTGCTGCCGAAGAAGACAGCCTGGGAGAAGCAGCTGCCGCAGTACACATTCCTGATCACCTACGACAACGACAGTCAGGAGAAAATCGCAGATCCCTATGCCGCGGCATCCGTATTTTCCGAAGAGGATCTGCGGCGCTTCGGGGCCGGCACACATTACACCGTTTATGAGAAGCTGGGCGCGCATCCCTGTGTGGTGGATGGTGTGGCCGGTGTTTCCTTCGCTGTCTGGGCCCCCAATGCTTTGCGGGTATCTGTGGTGGGTGATTTCAACCTCTGGGACGGCCGCCGTCACATGATGCAGCGTCTGGGCGACAGCGGTGTTTTCGAGCTCTTCATTCCGGGCATGACAGCGGGACAGCTGTACAAATATGAAATCAAGCGGCACGGCCAGGAGCCCTTCCTGAAGACGGATCCCTACGGCTTCGCCTTTGAGCTGCGGCCGGATACGGCAGCGGTTGTGGCAGATCTCAGTGACTTTGCCTGGACAGATGAGGCCTGGCAGGAGAAGAAAAAGGCCGGCCATCAGAAGGAACAGCCCATGGCGGTTTATGAGCTGCACCTTGGCTCCTTCCTGCGGAAGCAGCCTCTGATCAATGAGGACGGCAGCACGGAAAACGGCTCGGAATTCTATAATTACCGGGAGATCGCCCCGAAGCTGGCAGAATACGTAAAGAAGGAAGGCTATACGCATGTGGAGCTGATGCCGGTGATGGAGCATCCGCTGGATGAATCCTGGGGCTATCAGGTTTCCGGCTACTATGCACCGACCTCCCGTTACGGCAGTCCGGCGGATTTCCAGTACTTTATGAACTATCTCCACGGAGAGGACATCGGTGTCATTCTGGACTGGGTACCGGCCCACTTTCCGCGGGATACCTGGGGACTGAGCCAGTTTGACGGCACGTCGCTCTACGAGAATCCGGACCCCAACCGAGCTTCCCATCCCCACTGGGGCACCTTGATCTTCAATTATGCTCGCTACGAGGTCAGCAATTTCCTGATTGCAGACGCCTTCTTCTGGGCAGATGTCTATCATGCTGACGGCATCCGCATGGATGCGGTGGCTTCCATGCTGTATCTGGACTACGGACGGCAGGGAGAGGATGCACCCCGGAACATCTACGGCGGCAATGAGAATCTGGAGGCCGTGGAATTCCTGAAGCATCTGAACAGTCAGTTCCGAAAGCATTTCCCCGGCACACTGCTGATCGCGGAGGAGTCTACGGCATGGCCGCATATCACCGCACCGGTGGAGGAGGACGGCCTGGGCTTCGACCTGAAGTGGAATATGGGCTGGATGAACGACTTCCTTTCCTATATGGAGACGGATCCCTTCTTCCGGAAGGGAAGCTACAATCAGCTGACCTTCTCCATGATCTACAACTACTCCGAGGACTTCCAGCTGGTGTTCTCTCATGACGAGGTGGTACACGGCAAGCGGAGTATGCTGGGAAAGATGCCGGGCAAGACCTTCGAGGAGAAGGCGGAAAACCTGCGGGCTGCCTATGGCTATTTCTGGACCCATCCGGGAAAGAAGCTCCTCTTTATGGGACAGGATTTCGGACAGTACGATGAGTGGTCCGAGGCCCAGGAGATCGAGTGGAATCTGCTGGAGTATCCGGTGCATCAGCAGCTGCAGGAATTCGTGCAGGATCTGAATGCTGTATACAAGGCACAGCCGGCCCTCTGGCAGCTGGACTATTACCCGGACGGCTTCGAATGGATCAACTGCAGCTATTCCGAGCTTTCTCTGCTGGCCTTCATCCGAAAGGGTGAGAAGCCGGAGGACACACTGCTCGTGATCACAAACTTTGACAACATGGAGCACCCGGCGTTCCGGGTGGGCGTGCCCTTCTGCTGCAGTGCCAAGGCGATCCTTTCCTCCGATGACAAGAAGTACGGCGGCAAGGGCGGCGTGCCCCGGCGCATTCATAAGGCGGAGGCCATGGAATGGGATGAGCGGGAGTACAGCGTGGAGCTGCCGGTACCGCCCATGTCCACCACCATTTACCAGCTGACACCGCGGAAGCCGGAGGCGAAGAAGGCGGCTGCGGCAGAGCCGAAGGTGCAGGCGAAGACCAAGGTCACCAAGGCAGCAGTCAAGCCGAAGGCTGTGAAGGCAGAAAAGCCCGCGGCGAAGAAAAAAGCCGCAGCCAAGGAAGAAAAACCGGCAAAGCCCGCGGCAAGACGGGGAAGACCCAGAAAGAATAAGGCAGAGTAAGGAGCAGAGAGGATATGAAGCAGGCAGGAATACTGCTCCCGGTGTTCTCCCTTCCGGGAAAGTACGGAATCGGAACACTGGGGCAGGCAGCAAAGGATTTTATTGATTTACTGAGGGAAACCGGCAACACCATCTGGCAGATTCTGCCGATGGGACCCACCGGCTTCGGGGATTCGCCCTACCAGTCCTTCTCCGCCTTTGCGGGGAACCCCTATTTTGTGGATCTGGAGACCCTCGTGGAGGAAGGACTGCTGACAGAAGGGGCTCTGGCGGCACTGGATTTCGGCACAGACCCGACCCGGGTGGACTACGGCAAGCTGTATACCGCGAAGCACGCGGCACTGAAAATGGCCTACGAGGCCTGGCGGGCAGCAGGGCATACAGCAGAGGAGGCCATGGCGGCGCTGCAGCCGGAAACCCTGGATTACTGCATTTTCATGGCCATCAAGAACTCTCTTCAGGGCGCCAGCTGGAATGTCTGGCCGGAGGCGCTGCGGGATGCAGAGAAAAAGGCAGTGGCGGCGTTCCGGGATGCGCATACAGAGGAGATCGGCTGTCAGGCCTTTGTGCAGCTGAAGTTTGCGGAGCAGTGGCAGAGGATCCGGGAATATGCAGCGGAAAAAGGCATTTTCATCGTAGGCGACATTCCGATCTACTGCTCACCGGACAGCGCGGATGCCTGGGCGAACCGGAAGCTCTTCCAGTTCGACAAGCTGGGCAATCCCAAGAGTGTGGCGGGAGTTCCGCCCGATGCCTTTTCCACCACCGGTCAGCTCTGGGGAAACCCGCTGTATGACTGGGAGGCCCACAAGAAGACCGGCTACAGCTGGTGGCTGAAGCGGATGGAATATTGCTTCTCCATGTACGACTATGTGCGGGTGGACCATTTCCGGGGCTTTGAGGCGTATTACGCTGTGCCCTTCGGTGATGCCACGGCGGAAAACGGCGAATGGATGCCGGGACCGGGCATGGCCTTGTTCACAGCCATGCAGAAGCGCTTCGGAACGAAGGCGCTGCCCATCATCGCGGAGGATCTGGGTGTGATCACGGATTCTGTGCGGGAGCTCATCGCCGAGACCGGCTTCCCGGGCATGAAGATTCTGCAGTTCGCCTTTGACTCCGGCCCGGACAATGCTTACCTTCCGCATAACTTCACCACGCCGAACTGTATCTGCTACACGGGTACCCATGACAATGATACCCTGCGGCACTGGTTCGACACGCTGCCGGACTGGGAGAGAGATTATATTTACCAGTATACCTCCCGCTCGAACAATGACTGGCGCTATATGCCGGAGCTTCTCATCAAGCGGGCCATGGCCAGCATTGCGGATACCGTCATCATCCCTGCCGGTGATTATCTGGAGCTTTCCGAGGAGGGACGCATCAATACCCCGGGCACCAGCGGCAGCAACTGGCAGTGGCGGATGCAGAAGGATGCCTTCTCCGCGCATGAAAAAGAGGTTATGGCGGGCATCAACCGGACCTACGGACGTTTTCATCAGAAGCGTGAAGAGGCGAAGGCTGAGGTCGCAGCAGAAAAGTCTACGGTTTGATATCGCAGCAAAATGTATCAGATCAAAAAAACAACTATCTTCCGTTCTGGGAGATAGTTGTTTTTTTAATATCACTTGCTGAATTTTATCCCGCCGTGAAGTTGGCGCTGCACTGGTTGTTGGCGGTATCGCTGATGTAAACCTGGAGGGAATCACTCTTCATGGCGAAGGTGAAGCGGCCGGATTTGTCATCGATTTTCTGCACATCCGTGGGCCGGAGATTGTCCCCGTCGCCGTCGATGGCATAGATGGAATCGAAGTCCAGACCGGACTGGGCGTCACTGACATCGAATTCGATATAGCCGGCACCCATGACAACGGTATCTTCATCGATCACCGGTGCGACATCGTCCAGCAGGTTGATCTGCACATGGGCACTGTCGGTCATGCCGTTCAGGGACTTCACCGTAATGGTCATGGTGCCGTTGGTGCTGACATCGGCAGAGTAGCTGTCGCCGGATTTTGTGAGCGCCACCTCCTGGCCTTCGATATTGGCCGTGACAGTCTTCAAGGGCAGCAGAGACTTCACGGTGAACTGCAGGGAAGCCGTCTGATAATCCTTGGTATCCGGGTCACCGACCTGAATGTCCGGTGCAGCAATCACCAGGAAGAGGATAATGCCGTTGAGCAGAACATAGGGGAGCAGAAAGCCGAGAAAAAAGGAAAGCACCCGATTTCCGGTCTTCTTGGAAGCCACCGGTCTGCCGTAGGCATCGTAACGTATGCGCTGCCGTTGATTGGCAGCAGAATTTCGATTTGTCATCTATAGATACCTGTCCGTTTGAACGGACTGACCTTTCTTTAAGCTGGACATATGTACCCGGATTATAGCAAAAAGCAGATTGTCAAGCAAGCCTCATCTTTGTTATACTCGGAATACACAGAGAAGGAGGCAGTATGAGCGAAGAGCTGGAAAAGAGCGGCATGGAAGCCGAGAAGAAGCCGGTGAAGAGGACCGTGACGAGAAGACGAAAGACAGAGACCGCCTCGGAGAGCAGTACGGAAACAGCTGTGGCAGAGGCAAAGAAGCCGAGAGCAGCCCGCAGCAAAACAGCGACAGGCAGTACAACGACACATCGTCGGAAGAGCACTGCAGCGGAAGCAGAGAGCACAGCAGAGAAGAACGTGACGGAGACCGCCGCCGGAAAGACAGAGGCTGCCCGGGAGAGCGGTGCCGCAGAAGAGACGAAGAAGCCGGTACGGACCCGGAAAAGCACTGCGGGAGAGCGGAAGAGCAGCGGCAGAAGCACGGAGAAGAAGACCGCTGTGAGACGGAAGCCGGCAGTGAAGACAGAGGCTTCCGCGCAGCCTGCAGAGGAGAAGACAGCAGAGGCAGCAGAAGCAGCCGTCACAGTGATGCCGGAGACACAGGCAGCAGAAGCGGCAGCAGCGGAGACCGCCGGTGCGGTACAGCCCGCGGCGACTCCGACAGACGAGACCGTGCCTGTTGTGCCGGACGCGGAGACATTGGCATCTGAGACAGAGGCGGCAGCGGAGACGACGGCAGAGCCGCTGCAGGCCGAGAGCACAGCACCGGCAAGGGAAGCCGAGAAGAGCAGCCGGGAGGAGCCGAAGAGCGTTCGCGGTATCCTGGAGGTTATGCCGGAGGGCTACGGCTTCATGCGGTCCGAGAACTTCCTGCCGGGAGATCAGGACATCTATGTGAACCAGCAGACCATCCGCCGCTACCGTCTTCGTACCGGCGATATGCTGCAGGGTCTTTCCCGGGTGCAGAAGCCCCAGGAGCAGCGCTACGGTGCCCTGATCTATGTGGAGTCGGTCAACGGCATGCCCCTGGGCCGGGCCATGCATCGGACGGAATTTGAGAAGCTGACTCCGATCTTCCCCAACCGGCGGCTGCGGCTGGAGACAGAGGGAGAGAAGGCCCCCACATCCCTTCGGGTACTGGACCTTCTGGCGCCCATCGGCAAGGGACAGCGCGGTATGATCGTATCCCCGCCGAAGGCCGGAAAAACCACGCTGCTGAAGCAGGTGGCCAAGGCCATTGTGAAGAATGAGCCGAAGATGCACCTTCTGATTCTCCTCATCGACGAGCGTCCTGAGGAGGTAACGGACATGAAGGAGGAGGTAGAGGGCGGCCTGGTACAGGTGATTTACTCTACCTTCGATGAAACCGCAGAGCACCATAAGCGGGTGGCGGAGATGTGCATTGAACGGGCGAAGCGTCTGGTGGAGCAGGGCGAGGATGTCATGATCCTGCTGGACTCCATTACCCGACTGGCGAGAGCCTACAATCTGCTGGGGACGCCTTCGGGAAGAACCCTGTCCGGCGGTCTGGATCCGGCGGCGCTGCATATGCCGAAGCGCTTCTTCGGTGCGGCCCGGAATATGCGGGAGGGCGGCAGCCTCACCATCCTGGCCACGGCACTGGTGGAGACCGGCTCCCGTATGGACGACGTCATTTATGAGGAATTCAAGGGTACCGGCAACATGGAGCTGGTGCTGAACCGGGAGCTTCAGGAGAAGCGGATCTTCCCGGCCATCGACATTCAGAAATCCGGCACCAGAAGAGATGACCTTCTGCTGACAGAGCTGGAGCAGCAGGCGCTGGATATCATTCACAGAGAAACCGCAGACGACAAAAAGGGCGGTGTAGAGGAGGTACTGAACCTCTTTGAGCGCTCCCAGAACAATACCGAGGTCTGCGAGTTCCTGGTCAACAAACGACCCTTTACGAGAAAGCCCCAGGGTGTCCAGAGCGGCACCGTGACCGCCGGCGGAAAGAACCTGCTGGTGAAGGTCAACCGCATGGGCGGAAAATCCTGACAAAGCACTTGATTTCTCTTTTCTCTTATGCTATGGTGATACAGATTTGCGGCCGCTGCTGAGCGGGCGCGCAGTGAACACCAAGCGGACGTATCCGCGAGCTGGCATGGTTGGAAACCATGCAGAAAGAGGTATAAAATGAGAGAGGGAATTCATCCTAAGTACTATCAGGCAACTGTTACCTGCAACTGCGGTAACACATTTGTAACAGGTTCCACAAAGCCTGAGATTCACGTCGAGGTTTGCTCCAAGTGTCATTCATTCTACACTGGTGCACAGAAGTCTGCTTCTGTTAAGGGCCGTATCGATAAGTTCAACAAGAAGTTCGGTCTTCAGTAAAAAGAACTTGCACAAAGGGGGAATCTGCAGATTGCAGGTTCCCCTTTTGTTATCAAACGGGCTCAGCGACAGCTTGGCTGTCGGGGCGCCCGTTTGATGCCTTAGCGGCGAGCGTATCAAAGACTTTGCGCAAGCAAAGTCTACTTAGTATGGGGAAATATTATGTCAGAAAAGCAGATTTACAGCGGTATCGGAGGACAGGCCGTCATTGAAGGCATCATGATGAAGAACGGCAAGGCCTATTCCGTGGGTGTGCGGAAGCCGGACGGCAGCATTGACGTGAAAAAAGAGGAATATGTTTCCCTGACGGACCGGTATCCCGTCCTGCGGCTGCCCCTGATCCGGGGCGTCTTTTCCTTTGCGGATTCCATGGTGCTGGGCATGCGCTGCTTAAGCTACAGCGCCTCCTTCTTTGAGGACGACGAGGATTCAGAGCCCAGCCGCTTCGAGGCCTGGCTGGACCGCGTCTTCGGAGAAAAGGTGGAGACAGTGCTGAGCTCTGTGGTGATTGCCTTTTCCTTTCTGGCGGCGCTTCTCATTTTTGTGGTGCTGCCGACCTTTCTCCTGAGCTTCCTGAAGCCCTTCGTGGCCTCGGAGACCCTCATTGCCCTGCTGGAGGGCCTGCTGCGGGTGCTGATCTTCATTGTCTACATCAAGCTCATTTCCCGCACGAAGGACATTGCCCGGACCTTCCAGTACCACGGCGCGGAGCATAAGTGCATCAACTGCGTGGAGCACGGCCTGCCCCTGACGGTGGAAAACGTCCTGGCCTCCTCCAAGGAGCACAAGCGCTGCGGCACCAGCTTCATCGTCTATGTCATGATGATTTCCATTCTGCTGTTTATGCTGCTGCGCTTTGACGTGCTGTGGATGAAGCTCCTGTCCCGGATCGTGCTGATTCCCGTCATTGCCGGCGTCAGCTATGAGGTGCTGCGTCTGGTGGGTACCCGGGACAATTTTCTGACCCGCCTCCTCTTCATTCCGGGCATGTGGATGCAGGGACTCACCACCAGTGAGCCGGACCGGGAAGAGGTGGAAGTGGCCATTGCGGCAGTGGAGGCAGTTTTTGACTGGAGAGAATTTGAACAGGAACAGTTTGGAAGAGGATAATGTCTTCGGCGGCAAAGTACCGGCGGAAGGCAAAATAACGCTGCGGGCGCTGCTGCAGGAGGGCACAGAACGGCTCCGGGCAGCAGGCATAGAGGAGGCCCGGCTGGACGCGCGGCTTCTGCTGCAGGAAAGCTTTGCGGTGGATGCGGCACATTTTCTGCTCCGGGAGGGAGAAGCCCTGGAAACATGGCTGCCGGAGCCATCGGAAAGACAGGAGAAGCTGCGGCTTTGGCAGGAGCGGCTTTCCCGGCGGGAACAGCGGGAGCCGCTGCAGCAGATCCTGGGAGAGACGGCGTTCTACGGCCTTCCCTTCCGGGTGACGGGCGATGTGCTCTGTCCCCGGCAGGACACAGAGACCCTTGTGGATATGGTACTTTCTGCGTATGAAAATGTGGATAAGTCCCGGCTCAGCTTCCTGGATCTCTGCACCGGCAGCGGCTGTATCGGCATTACCCTAAGGAAAATCGGGGGTTTCGGCCGGGGACTCTGTGTGGATATCTCTGCGGCGGCGCTGGCCGTGGCCGGAGAAAATGCAGCGCGGAACCTGGGAGCAGATGCGATGCTCAGTTTCCGGCAGTCGGATCTTTTTGCAGAGGTGGGGAAATACCTCGCAGAAAATGAGCTTGCGGGCTTCGACATCATTGTGTCCAATCCCCCCTATATTCGCAGCGCGGAGATTCTGAAGCTGGCGCCGGAGGTGCGGGACTACGAGCCGCATCTTGCGCTGGACGGAAAAGAGGACGGCCTTTACTTTTATCGGAAAATCATCGGCGAGGCGGCAAGCTATTTGCAGCCCGGCGGTACATTGTATCTGGAAATCGGTTATGATCAGGGAGAAGCGGTACGGGAGCTGCTGCGCGCGGCGGGCTTCACCGACATTTCCATCGAAAAGGACCTGGGCGGAAACGACCGGGTGGCAGCAGGAAGGAGAAAAGCGGGTGTTTGAAAATCTTGAGGATATGCGGCGGCACTATGAGGAGCTGATGAAGTCCCTCACCATGCAGGAAATCGTTTCCGACATCAATAAGTACCGGAAGCTGATTCGGGAGCAGGCGGAGCTGGAGCCCATTTACAAGGCCTATCTTGCCTTCCGGGGTGCGGAGCAGAGTGAAAGGGATGCGCTGGAGATGCTTTCCGGGGAGCAGGATCCGGAGCTCCTCCAGATGGCAAAGGAGGAGCTGGCGGAGGCCAAGAGCGAGCAGGAGCGTCTGACCCAGGAGCTTCGTCTTCTGCTGCTGCCGA
This sequence comes from Clostridiales bacterium, assembly GCA_963591655.1. Classification (GTDB taxonomy): domain Bacteria; phylum Bacillota; class Clostridia; order Lachnospirales; family Lachnospiraceae; genus Oribacterium. Next base: position 8,006 of record CAVATZ010000008.1, on the reverse strand, counting down.
AGGATGAAAATGACGATAAAAACATCATCCTGGAGATCCGGGGCGGCGCCGGCGGTGAGGAGGCGGCCCTCTTTGCGGCGGAGCTGTACCGTATGTACACCAGCTACGCGGAGCGCCGGGGCTGGCGGACAGAGCTGGTGTCCTTCAACGAGACCGGACTCGGCGGTCTCAAGGAGGTGGTGTTCATCGTGAACGGACAGGGGGCGTATTCCCGACTTAAGTACGAGGCCGGCGTGCATCGTGTACAGCGCGTGCCGGAGACCGAAAGCGGCGGCCGTATCCATACCTCTACTGCCACGGTGGCGGTGATGCCGGAGTCCGAGGATGTGGACGTGGAGATCAACCCGGCGGACATCCGCATGGAGGTGTTCCGTTCCTCCGGTGCCGGCGGACAGCACATCAACAAGACCTCTTCGGCGGTGCGTCTCATCCATGAGCCCACGGGCATGGTGGCGGAGTGTCAGGAGGAGCGTTCTCAGGTGCAGAACCGGGAAAAGGCTATGCGATTGCTTCGTGCAAGGCTCTATGAAATTGAGTATAATAAGAAGCATGAGCAGGAGGCCCAGGAGAAGCGGGCCCAGCTGGGCAGCGGTGACCGGTCCGAGAAGATTCGTACCTACAACTTCCCCCAGGGGCGTGTGACGGATCACAGAATCAAGCTGACCCTGTACTGTCTGGATCAGATTCTGGGCGGGGATCTGGATCAGGTGATCGATCCGCTGATCCAGGCCTCCCAGGCGGAAAAGCTGGCACAGCTGGAAAATATTTAAACGGTCACAGAAAGCAAAGGGGACGGCGATGACAGAGACTGATAAGAAACCCGGAAGACGAAGCAGAGCGGCGGGGAGAAGACGGAAACGGTCTTCTCTTCCGGCGGTGCTGGCTTTCCTTGCGCTGCTGCTTCTTCTGGGCGGCATCGGCGGCGGTATCTATGTGGAGAAGTTCATGCCCACCCGTCAGCAGGCGGATCTCTCGGAATACTTCGATGTGGCCGGGGACAACGTGCAGGTCTATCTCAACGATGAAAAGCAGCGCACCGAGAAGGACTACCTGGTGGTGGGCAGATACCGGGACGGCCATGTCTATCTTCCCTATGAATTTGTGCTGGACAAGCTGAATGAGCGCTTCTACTGGGATGCGGAGCTGACGGCATTTCTCTATGCCATGCCCACAGAGCTGCAGGAGATCCGGGAGGACAGCACGCTTTCGGACGGCAGCGCGGCCTTCTTCTCTGATGGGGACAAGCGCTACCTCAATGTGGACTGGATCGCGGAGCACACGGCGCTTTCCTATCAGCAATATACCGATGGAGAGTACAAGCGGATCTTCCTCTACAATTCCAAGGGAGAGGCCACGCAGGCGAAGCTGCGGCGGAAGGAGTCCGTGCGGCTCAAGGGCGGCGTGAAGAGCGAGGTTCTGACCACGCTTCCGGCGGATGCCGAGGTGACCGTTCTGGAGGCCATGGACAAGTGGACGAAGGTGGTGACACCGGACGGCTTCATCGGCTACCTCCGGAACAGCCGTCTCACGGAGCGGGAAACGGTACAGAGAAGCTATGACTACACGGAGCCGGAATATACCCACATCCTTTCGGATACGGAGCAGCGGATCGGCTTCTGGCAGGTGACGAACCAGAGCGCCAACAGCTCCCTGACGTCGCTCCTGGGGAACACCCGGGGCCTTACCGTTCTGGCACCCACCTGGTATGCCCTGGAGGGCAATGACGGCGGCTTCCGGGATCTCGCCTCTGCCGCAGCGGTGAATGAGGCCCACGCGCAGGGACTCAGTGTCTGGGCCACCGTCAACAACTTTGACAGCGGCGAGGTGGATGAGGAAGCGGTCCTCACAAAGCGGAGTGTCCGGGAGAAGCTCATCAGCGGCCTGGTGCAGAGTGCGCAGAGTGCCGGCATTGACGGACTGAACATTGACTTTGAGAGCATCCCCGAATCTCTGGGACGGGACTATGTGGAGTTTATGCGGGAGCTGTCCATCAGCTGCCGGAATGCCGGAATCGTGCTTTCGGCGGACTGCTACGTGCCCTACAATTACAATAAGTATTACGACATTGAGGAGCTGGGCAGGTACTGTGATTACGTGGTCATCATGTGCTATGACGAGCATTACAGCGGCTCGGAGACCGCAGGCTCTGTGGCGTCCATTTCTTACGTGGACAGAGGCATTGAGGAGGCGACAGCCGTGATTCCGAAGGCGCAGGTGATCATTGCGCTTCCCTTCTATACCCGGGTATGGATCACCGCAGCAGACGGCAGCCTCCGCTCCGAGGCCATGGGCATCGCGTCGGCCCAGAACTGGATCTCCCAGAAGGGAGTGAGCCTCAGCTGGGATGAGAGCACAGGTCAGAATTACGGCAGCATCGAGGATGCGGACGGCCGGAAGGAGATCTGGATGGAGGATGCCGAATCCCTGAGCCTGAAGCTGCAGCATGTGCGGGAGGCCGGTGTGGGCGGTACCGCGTACTGGAAGCTGGGACAGGAGCCGGCGGAGATCTGGGATGTGATTAACGGCAGCGCGGAAGAGACTGCCGAACAATGATAAGGGAGAAATGACGATGGAAACAATGGTAAAGGGTGCGGAAGGCATCGCAGAGGCCGCCGACATTATCCGAAGCGGCGGTCTGGTGGCCTTTCCCACGGAGACGGTATACGGACTGGGCGGAAATGCCCTGGATCCGGAGGCTTCCCGGAAGATTTATGCCGCGAAGGGACGGCCCAGCGACAATCCTCTGATTGTGCATGTGGCATCCCCGGCGGAGGTGAAGCCCCTGGTGGCGGCGCTTCCGGAGCGGGCGGAGAAGCTGATGGAGGCCTTCTGGCCGGGGCCGCTGACCCTGATTCTCCCGAAGGCGGAGATCGTGCCGAAGGAGACCACGGGCGGTCTGGAGACGGTGGCGGTGCGCTGCCCCATGAACCGGCTGACCCTGGACTTTATCCGGGCAGCGGGACTTCCCATTGCGGGTCCCTCCGCCAATACCTCGGGAAAGCCCTCGCCTACGGAGGCAGAGCATGTGCTGCATGACCTGCAGGGCCGGATCAACATGATTCTGGATGACGGACCCGTGGGCATCGGCGTGGAGTCCACCATTGTGGATGTGACCGGAGAGGTGCCGACGCTGCTGCGGCCGGGTGCCGTGACGCTGGAGGAGCTGGAATCTGTGCTGCAGGAGAAGGTGGAGATCGATCCCGCCATTGTGGCCGGCGGCGTGCAGGAGGGCATTCATCCGAAGGCGCCGGGCATGAAGTACCGTCACTATGCCCCCAGCGCGGAGATGACGCTGGTGACCACAGAGCCCATGAAGGCGCTGGATTACCAGGGCTCGGAGGACATGCTGCGGAACGAGTATCACCGGGTGGCAAACTATATCGCCGGAGAGGCGGAAATCGCCGTGCGGGAGGGCCATAAGGTGGGCATTCTCTGCTGTGAGGAGAGTCGGAGCCAGTATCGAAGCAGCTACGGGGGACAGGCAATCGACCTGCAGGTCATCGGTTCCCGGAAGGATCCCCTGTCCATGACACATAACCTGTTCCGGGTGCTGCGGCAGTATGATCTGGACGGCGTGGACCGGATTTTTTCCGAGAGCTATTCGGATCGGGGCGTGGGCTTTGCGCTTATGAACCGGCTCAGGAAGGCGGCAGGCATGCGGGAAGCCGTCATTGAATAAGGGACGCGGATATGGCGCTGCGGCGCAGAGTGATACGACGGAAACGGGAAAGGAGACAAGATGAGCGACAGCGGAAAAAGAGAGGATTATATCACCTGGGATGAGTACTTTATGGGTGTGGCGGAGATGTCTGCCCGCCGTTCCAAGGATCCCAGCACCCAGGTAGGTGCCTGCATCGTGTCCCCGGAGAACAAGATCATGTCCATGGGCTACAATGGCTTCCCCAAGGGCTGCTCCGATGACATCTTCCCTTGGACGAAGATCCACGAGAAGGAGGACCCCTTCAATGCGAAGTACTTCTATGCCACCCATGCGGAGCTGAACGCGATTCTCAATTACCGGGGCGGTTCCCTGGAGGGCGCGAAGATCTTCGTGACGCTCTTCCCCTGCAATGAGTGTGCCAAGGCGCTGATCCAGGCGGGCATCAAGACCCTGATCTATCGTGAGGACAAATACAGTGATACACCGGCAGTGAAGGCCTCCAAGCGGATGCTGGATGCGGCAGGCGTGCGCTACTACCAGTACCAGCCCAGCGGCCGGGAAATCCGGCTGACGCTGTGACGGCACAGAGAAAGAGGACACAGGATGTTTGCAAGGGAAAGCAGTGAAGAAAGGGAGCAGCGGGTCCGGGAAATCATGCGGCGCCTGGATGCGCGGTACGGCGCGGAGCCGCCGATTTTTCTGAAAAGTGAGAATCCCTGGCAGCTGCTCTTTGCCACCATTCTCAGCGCCCAGTGCACGGATGCCCGGGTGAATCAGGTGACGGCGGAGCTGTATCAGAAGTACCGGAGCCTGCAGGATTTTGCGGATTGCAGCCAGGAGGAGCTGGAGGCGGACATCCGCTCCACGGGCTTCTATCACAACAAGGCGAAGAACATCCGGGCCTGTGCGGCGGCCCTGCTGGAGAAGCACGGCGGTGTGGTGCCGGATACCATAGAGGAATTGACGGCCTTGCCCGGCGTGGGCCGGAAAACCGGAAATCTGATTCTTGGTCATGTCTACGGGAAGGCGGCGCTGGTGGTGGACACCCATGTGAAGCGGATCTCGAACCGCCTGGGGCTTGCGGATGGCAGCGACCCCACGAAGGTCGAGTATCAGCTGCAGGAAACGGTGCCGGAGGAATTCTGGATTCGCTGGAACACCCACATTATCTCACTGGGCAGATCCTACTGCACCTCCCAGCGCCCCCGCTGTGCGGAATGCTTTCTGCGGGATCTCTGCCCCAGTCGGGATGGAGATCCGGAGACCTGGCGACCGGGCAAAACAGGAGAAAACGGAAAATGAGTGAATGTGAGCTTTGCTCCAATTATACCTATGATGACGAAACCGATGACTGGGGCTGCGAGGCCTATATGGACGAGGACGACATGGCGCATCTGATGCTGAACCGTCGTTCCCACTGTCCCTACTGGCACTCCAACGATGAGTACCGGACGGTGAAGCACCAGTCCATCGGCTATCTGCCGGGATATTCCGACAGCGGTTATTTTCGGGAGAAGGAGAAGACTGACTATGACGGGGAGAGATAAAAGATGATACAGCTGGTATTGCTGGAGCCGGAGATTCCCTTCAACACGGGAGCCATCGGAAGAACCTGTGTGGCGACCAATACGCCGCTCCATATGATCAAGCCCTACGGCTTCATTCTGAACGACCGGAACATTAAGCGTGCCGGCATGGACTATTGGCCGAAGCTTAAGCTCACGGAGTACATGAGCTATGAGGATTTCCTGCAGCAGCATCCGGAAATTTCTTTCGAATACAGAGAGGGAGACGCGCAGGCAGCAGAGGGCAATGTCTTCGGCGAAAAGGCCGGGTCTGTGCCGGCATCTGCCGCGGCGCCGCGGCTCTGGTACGCCACCACCAAGGCGCCCCGGTGCTACAGCGACGTGCACTTCGGCCCCAATGACTTCATCATGATGGGGAAGGAATCCGCCGGGATTCCGGAAACCATCCTGCGGGCCCATCCCGAGAACTGCATCCGCATTCCCATGTGGGGAGACATGCGGTCTCTGAACCTCTCCAACGCTTCTGCCATCGTCCTCTATGAGGCGCTCCGGCAGAACGGCTTCGAGAAGCTGGAGAAGATGGGAAAGCTGGGAAGAGAGAAAAAATAAGCTTGTGTTTCGTTTTGTGCAGTACCATAATGGAAGAATATACTATTTGTACAGTGGTTTTTGCATAAAGGAGAAAATCTATGGACAAAAAGCACGAAAATACCGTTTGGGTACCGCATGTCGAAACCCTGCCGGAGCCAGCAGGCCCCGGTGTGATCCGGCGAGTTTTGGCCTACAACAAGGGCCTGATGTGTGTGGAGAACACGTTTGAGAAGGGCGCTGTGGGCGCGCTGCACAGCCACCCTCACACCCAGATCACCTATGTGGTTTCGGGGCGTTTTCGCTTTACGATCGACGGCGAGACCCGCGAGGTCACGGCAGGCGATACCATGCTGAAAACGAATTCCGTCATCCACGGCTGTGAGGCGCTGGAGCCCGGTATTCTGCTGGATATTTTCACCCCCATGCGGGAGGATTTTGTTTGAGACCGGGGTGGCTTTTGGCCTGCCTTTTGTCAGAATAGGAGAATAAAAACAAATGGATATTCGTTATTCCGCAAATCAAAGAGATGTAAAACGCTATACGACAGAAGAAATTCGCAAGGAGTTCCTGATCCAGGATCTTTATCGTCCGGATGAGGTGGTGTCTGTTTACTCCCACGTAGACCGCATGGTGACACTTGGCTGTATGCCGGTGAAGGAGCAGGTTTCCATCGAAAAGGGAATCGACTGCTGGAAGAACTTCGGCACCCATTATTTCCTCGAGCGCCGCGAGATCGGAATCTTCAATATCGGCGGTTCCGGATCCATCACAGCAGACGGCGTGGAGTATCATCTCGACTATAAAGACTGTCTGTACATCACAAAGGGAACAAAGGAGGTTGTCTTTGCCAGTGACAGCGAGGAGGCGCCGGCAAAGTTCTACATGGTCAGTGCACCGGCCCATACAGCCTACGAGACAAAGCTGATCACATTGAAGGATGCCGCAAAGCGCCCGTTAGGGGATTCCAATACCTCCAACAAGAGAGTCATCAACCAGTTCATTCACCCGGATGTACTGAAAACATGCCAGCTCTCCATGGGAATGACGGCATTGGAGCCGGGCAGCGTCTGGAACAGCATGCCATGCCATACGCATGAGCGCCGCATGGAGATCTATATGTATTTTGAAGTGCCGGAGGACCAGATTGTTATGCATTTTATGGGTGAGCCGACAGAGACGAGACACGTCATCATGAAGAATGAGGAGGCCATCATCAGTCCGTCCTGGAGCATCCACTGCGGAGCAGGAACCTCTAACTATACCTTCATCTGGGCAATGGGCGGAGAGAACCAGGAATTCGATGATATGGACAACATCAATCCGACGGATTTGAAGTAAGTGATCATGAACACCATCATAATGCGATAGGACACGATGAAAATGGATAAGAAAAACATATTTTCCTTGGAAGGAAAGATTGCCCTCGTGACAGGCGGTGCTCACGGCATCGGCTTCGCTATTGCGGAGAGCTACGCGGAGGCAGGAGCGACCGTTGTATTCAACTGCAGCAATGAGGCGTCCTTAGCACGCGGACTGGCTGCATACAAAGAAAAAGGAATCGATGCCCACGGATATGTCTGTGATGTCACAGACGAGGAGGCCGTAAAGAAGATGGTTGCGGACATCGAGGAGAAGATTGGTACCATCGATATCCTCGTAAACAATGCCGGAATGATCAAAAGAATTCCGATGCACGAGATGGATGTCGATGCGTTTCGCAGGGTTGTGGATGTCGACCTGAACGCTCCCTTCATCATGGCGAAGGCAGTCATCCCGGGCATGATGAAAAAGAAGGCAGGGAAGATCATCAATATCTGTTCCATGATGTCTGAGCTCGGAAGAGAGACCGTATCGGCATACGCGGCGGCAAAAGGCGGCTTAAAGATGCTCACAAAGAACATCGCCTCCGAGTACGGCGAGTACAATATCCAGTGCAACGGCATCGGACCCGGCTACATCGCCACATCCCAGACGGCACCGCTGAGAGAGCGCCAGGCTGACGGCTCCCGCCATCCGTTTGACCAGTTCATTATCGCGAAGACACCGGCAGCGAGATGGGGTACCGTGGAAGACCTCAAGGGACCGGCAGTGTTCCTTGCGTCCGAGGCATCTGACTTCGTCAATGGACATATTCTCTATGTGGATGGCGGCATTCTCGCCTACATCGGAAAACAGCCGTAAAAATACCAATCTCATCGCCGGACCGCAGCGGCCCGGCGATTTTTTAT
>CAVATZ010000007.1:0-52494 GCA_963591655.1 Clostridiales bacterium | reverse complement strand
TCTACGGATCTCGTGGCAATCACATCACTGTCCGTGCCCAGCAGGCCGTGAATCAGCACGGTGCCGGCGGCAACGGGCGCGGTGAGCCGCAGCTTGTGAATTTCCGTCACGGCCTCGAAGATCCGCTCCTTCGGGATGGGCTTCGTGAGCCGCACACTCACAAGGGGCTGACTGCCGTTCTCCACCAGCACCGAGGTCGCGATGTTCCGCATGGGTGCCGTCAGCTCCTGGGTCACATAGCTCTTTCCCTTGGGACAGAAATTTCCCGTCACCGACAACAGCTCCCCGTTCTCCGAAAGCTCCGCCTGAATGTCGCAGCCCCGGGGACACATAATACAGGTATATTCTCTCAGCATACAGCCTTTACCTCCAATCCGCCCTTGCCCTTGAGCTTTTCTTTTTTGATCCTGAGCTGCACCATCTCCGCCGGAAGGGCCTTCGGCTTCTTCACGGAAGCCACCAGCACATCTCCCTGCCATACCTCCAGGGTACAGTTCTTCATGGGCCGCCGCACCCGGAAGTAGAGGGTGAAATCCTCCTCACCGCTGCAGCGCTGCGGCACAATCTGCAGCACCGACCCGTCTTTTGAGCCGATGACATTGGCACTCTGCTCCCCCAGCGCGCCCTGCACATAGGCCGCCACGGCATCCGCCATGTCCTCCGACTCCATGGATACAAAATCCACCAGATCGTGAACATGCAGCACATTGCCCGCTGCGAAAACGCCCGGCACCGTGGTCTCGTGATGCTCATCCACAATGGCTCCCTTGGTGCCCGGATCCAGGGCCACACCGGCGGCGAGAGACAGCTCATTTTCCGGAATCAAGCCCACCGACAGAATCAGCGTGTCGCAGGGATACTCCTGCTCCGTTCCTGGAATCGGCTGCATTTTCTCGTCCACGGCGGAGATCACCACCGATTCCAGCCGGTCCTTGCCCTTGATGTCCGTCACCGTGTGGCTGAGGGACAGGGGAATGTTGTAGTCATGCAGACACTGCTCGATGTTCCGGGCCAGTCCGCTGGGATAGGGCTGCACCTCGAAAACGCCGTGCACGTGCGCGCCCTCCAGCGTGAGCCGTCTCGCCATGATGAGGCCAATGTCGCCGGAGCCCAGGATCACCACCTCACGCCCGGGCATACGGTTCCGCAGGTTAATGTAGCTCTGGGCTACCCCGGCGGTGTAGATGCCGGCGGGCCGTTCTCCCGGAATGGCCAGTGCGCCCCTTGTGCGCTCCCGGCAGCCCATGCTGAGAATCACCGCCTTGGCGGAAAGCATAAAATAGCCCTCCTTGCCGGCGGCATAAACGGTCTTGCTGCCGTCCGCTTCGGTATGAATGTCCAGCACGGTGGTGTCCGTCTGATAAGGAATGTCCAGCGCCTGTACCTTCTGCACAAAGCGATCCGCATACTCCGGACCGGACAGCGTCTCTCCGAAGCGGGTGAGACCGAATCCGTCATGAATGCACTGCCGCAGGATGCCGCCCAGCTGATGCTCCCGCTCCAGGATCAGAATGTCCCGGATGCCCTTTTCATAGAGGCGCACCGCCGCTGCCAGTCCGGCAGGGCCGCCGCCGATAATGATGACTTCTTTTTTCTCCATATCTGCCTCCCGTCTCACTGCACCTTGCCGGTGAACATCCAGGAGCCCTCCCGGGAATACCGGATATCCTCCGGCTTCAGGCCCAGCTCCTCCTCCAGAAGCTTCGTGATTCTGGTTTCGCAATAGCCGCCCTGGCAGCGTCCCATGGTGGCTCTGGTGCGGTTCTTGATGCCGGTTACCGTATGGACACCCAGCGGATTGTGAATGGCCTCCAGAATCTCCGCCTTGGTGACGGTTTCACAGCGGCAGACCACCTCACCGTAGTCCGGGTTTTTCGCCACCAGTGCCGCCTGCTCCGCATGGTTCAGCTTCGAGAAGCGGAGCGGCATGGGCCGGTGGGCCTGAAAATCCTCCCGCTTTTTCGGCTGCTCCCGCTCGCAGAGGAGCCGGACGGCACGACGGGCCAGAGGCAGCGCACAGGTCACACCCGGCGATTCGATGCCCACGAGATTCACCGTGTTGGGCCGTGCCTCATCTGCTTCCAGCAGGAAGTCGAGAATCTCCCCGGTTTCCGGGTTGTAGCGCTTCCAGCGGATGCCCGCAAAGTTCCGGATGAAGTATTCCCGCTTCATTTCCTTAAACATGCGGCTGCCGTCCCGGAACAGACCGTCCAGATGCTCCTTCGTGCACTTGTAGTCCTCCCACTCCTCCGTGAGATAGGAATCCGGCCCCACCAGCACATTTCCGTCAATGGTGGGCGTCGCGTGGGTGGAGAAGCCGCCCTTGTCGTTCGGTGCCGGATAAACCGGAATGCTCAAACATTTTCCGGCCTTCTTGTCCAGCACATAGTACTCTCCCTTGAAGCCCTTCACCGGATAGTTGGGATAGCCCAGCATCTCCGAAATTTCCGAGGCGAAGGCACCGGCGCAGTTGATGACCCACTTCGTTTCGAAGACATTTCTCCCTGTGGCAATGTGATAGCGCCCGTTCTGCCGGCGGATGCCCTGCACCTCCTCCCCGAAGTGGAACTGCACGCCGTTCATGGCCGCATTCTCTGCCAGCGCGATGGTGTATTCCATGGGATCCAGAATGCCGGAGGAGGGCACATACATGGCAAACTCACCGCCCGCGTGGGGGTCAATGTCAGCGATCTCCGCCTTGTCGATGATACGCATGTTCTGTACGCCGTTCTGCTCTCCGATGGCCTTGTACTTCAGGATGTTCTGCATGTCGTGGTCGTCAAAGCCCACCACCAGCTTGCCGGTGCGGCGGAAGGGCACGGACAGCTCCGCCGCCACCTGATCAAACTCCTGATTGCCCTCCACGGCACAGGCGGCCTTCAGACTGCCCGGCTTATAGGTGAAGCCCGCATGACACATGCCTGTGTTGCGGCCGGAATTTCCCGTTGCCACATCCAGGGCCTTCTCCAACACACCGATGCTGAGCTGATAGCGGGACAGCTCCCGGGCCACGGCAGAACCCACCACCCCGGCACCGATGATGATCACATCGTATTTCTGCATCTTCTCTCCTTTCCTCCCGGCTTCCTGAAACGGAAGCGACAGACTCTTGCTACCTCTATTTTACGGTGTTCGGGGCGCGGCTTCAAATTCGTAAGATTTCTAGTACTATAAGTGTTTCCACTGAAAAAGGGCGGCATGGAAACCATACCGCCCTTTTTCACGCTTATCCTTTATTCGCGATCCAGCTGCCGTCCTCGCGGAAGCTGTGCTCTGTGCCGTTGATCCGCTGCCGGCCCGTCAGCATTTTCCCGTCGGTGCCGAAGTAATACCAGTAAAGGCCGACCCGTACCCAGCCGGTGGCCATGCTGCCGCTGCCCTCCAGGTAATACCAGCTGCCGTTCTCAAAATGCCAGCCGACCGCCATTCTGCCGTCCTTTTCAAGATAGTACCACTTGTCCGCGTCCTTGATCCAGCCGGTGCACATATAACCGTCCTGACCGAAGTAGAACCAGTGCTCTGCATTGTTCCAGCGGATCAGCTGCCAGCCTGTGGCGTCCTTTCCGTTCGCCAGACGGAAGCGACAGCTCTGCACATTTCCTGCCGCAAGACTTCGGGTGCTCAGCTGCCATGTACCGGAGACAGCACGACTGACGACGGTACCGCCGCTGCTGTGACTGCTGCCGTGCTGTGTATCCGTCTCTTCCTCGTCCTCATCCGGCACCACAACGACATTGCCGGAATTGCCGCCCTGGAATTTTCCATACAAAGTATAGCTGCCGTTGCTGTCAGCGGTGATCTGAAGCCCATCCTTCCGCGCTTCAAAATCGACCTTGATATTGCCATCCTTGGTCACCCACTCATAGTCATAGTACTTATAGCGCTGCTGATCTGCCGGATAGGCGATCCGATAGGAAAGCTTTGCGCCCTTCCGGGGCACCACCAGCGGCCAGTCCTTCGACGCCTTGCCCGCCTGCCGGAGCCGCAGACTGTGGGTCGCCGTCAGGGTCACCTGGGCATTCTCCATGTCCTCATAATTCGCGGACAGCAGCAAAACCACATTCTTTTTCTCCGCTTCAGAGAGAACATCGTCCTTCCCTTCCACTGCGAAATCTCCCGACAAGGTGAAGGTGTCGCCCTGCTCATACATCGATGTATCCGCATCAACGGGATAGAGGAAGAGACAGGTACCGCAGCTGTCGACATTCTCAACCCTGCCGCTGAGCTTATGGTACAGCATGATGGCCGCGCTGCTGTCTGTTCCCAGCACCTCGTAGCGCTTCCGCTTGCCGAAATCCCCCTTGAGCTCGTGGAGACAGCTGTCCGTCGTGTAGGCATAGCCGTCTGCACAGGAAATGTCGATCTGATCCCCCGCCTTAAGCGTCGTGCCGTCGGCCAGGACCTCCTCGGTTCCCGCCCGGTAAACGGTGAGCTTGCTTTCCTCTATGCCAATGTTGTCGTGCCGGACATAAATGACTGCTTCCTTCGCATCCTCTGTGGCCAGAACCGCAGAGGCATTGGTGCCGTCATCATAAAGGGCATGCCCCGCCACGGTGAAGACCACATTGTCGGCGAAGCGGGCATTGGCCTCCTTGTCGATGGTGAGATGAAGCCGGCTCACATAGCTCTTGCCGGGCTCGAATACAGCATCCCCCGCCATCTGGGTCTTTCCGTCAAACTCGCCATCCGCATCCAGCTCGTACCAGCCGGAGCCGCCGCTCGGTCCCTCCACACTGACATAGATATAGTTGAAATTCTGCTGTTTGTCGCCTTCCCCCGTGGTTCTGCAGATAAAGCTCTGGGTGTTCAAATATTCCTCATACTGGGCACTGACCGTGGCCACCGTTCTGCTGTTCCAGTTCTCTCCCAGACGGATACCCTGATAATTCTCCGCAAAGTAGCGGGAAGCGATATTGATCTCGCCGATGACGTTCTGCGCCTCATCCGCCGCCGTCTTCTCCACCTTCCTGATAAAGGTCGCGAGCTTCTTCGTTGCTTTGCCGTCGCCGTAGGTGCAGATCAGCTGCAGGGCATAGTAATGTCCGTCTTCCAGACCTGTTACATCCCAGACATAGCTGTAGGTGCTGCCGTTCAGGGTGTCCGCATAAATGTCGGTGCGGGTGTAGGCAGGACGGATGTCCTCATAAATGGTCTTCCAACCATCCTCGCTGACAATTTCATTGTCGTCTGCAGAAATCTCACCATTGCTGTCCACCTGATAGCCCTTCCGCTTCTTTTCTGCATCTGCACCGCTGCTCTCGCCGAGGTCGTAGTACTGCGCCGTCAAAGTACAGTCGGCATAGCCCTTCTTCTCTGTGGGCTCCGTATCAAACTGCACGTTGATGGGCACCATGGCGGATACCTCTATAGCATCCTCTGCGCTGTATACCGCCGCCGGCTTCCGGAAGACCAATGCCTTCTCATCCGGGCCATCCGTCTCCTCACTGCCGGCCACATAAAAGTCCGTGATGCCGTAGTTCATGGTATGCACTGTATCCCAGACGCGCACCAGGAAGCGGCCGCCGTCATCGACGCCTGCGTCCGCCAGATGATTCGTGAATTTGAATGAGATGGTTTTGCTTTGCCCTGCCTTAATCTCTGCGGTATTGTCCGCCTGCATGATGGCCGAAGCATACCGGGCTTCGATATTGTCCATGACCGCACCATAGTCACCCGGCATATCCAGCTCCGTGAAGGCATCAGAAGCCGCCATGGCTTCCACCGTGACGTCACTGTCGCTGTGGTTTTTCACCTTGACCTTTACGGTAATGCTGTTTTCCTCACTGATCTGCACATTCTGCTTTTCCATAGAACGCACAGTCAGTCCCGCCATGTATCCATTTCCATAGCTGAACAGTACCGCATCACTGCTGCCCGGGTACACCGTCGGTGTCGCCACGGTGCAGCTGTTCTTCACATACTCTGCCAGCTCTGTGGCCGTGATCTCGCCGTATGCCGCATCCGTATCCGCCGCAAAGACCGCGTATTCATTATTCTTCCGGTCATAGCCCAGGGCATGTCCCAGGGCCACCAGCAGCTGACCGCCGTAGCTTCCCTGTATGCTGGTCTCGTAGGCAGAAGCCGCCGCATAGATGTAATACTTGAGGTCACTGTCGCCTGAGGAGGCTGCCGCAGTACCCGAAGCGCCGACATTGTCCTCGTCTGCGCCTGCAGCAGAGGTCACGGCCTTCGTCGCCTTCGCCTTCCGGAAATCGCTGACGAAATCCTTCATCTCCTGATCCGCCTGCTTCTGCAGCGCCTCGGAAGAAGTGGCTGTCATCTCGCTGTCTGCAGGCTCATCCTCCAGAGAGGTGGGCATGATCATGCCGCCGGAATAGCAGCAGTCAATAGTCAGAATCAGCTTGCCGGACAGCCTGCTCACATGCTGCTTCAGCTCCTGGGCGCTGATGCTGTTGTTTGTGCCGAGGCTCAGCTCGGAATTGCCGTCATTGTGATAGCCGCCGTGGCCGCTGTAGGCAATGAGGTTCAGCGCGCTGCCGTCCGCTGCGGCGTCATCGATCCATTTCCAGATGGCCTGCCGATAGCTGTCGTCCTCTGCCGACTGGGGCACCTCCAGAATGGTAATGCTGTCTGCATCAAACTGCTCCGTCCCCAGCAGGGTCTGCATGAACGCCTCCGCATCCTCCTTAGGGCCGTCCTTCAGGGATTCATCCTCCGTCTGGGCGATGATCAGCGCCCGCCCCTTCGCTGCCGCCTCGGTTTCTTCATCTCCGGTCTCCGCCGCCAGAGAAATGCCGGTCTCTTCAAGGCCTAAGTTCGAGCTGCTGGCCTTTCTCAGCGCTGCTGCACCAAAATACGATTTGTCCTGCGTCTTTTTCCTGCTGCGCTTCAGATCGGAGGCACTGGCCTTTTCCGACTGCGCGCCGTCATTTTCTAGGTCTGTGGTGTTTTCTGCGGCATAGCTCTGCAGTCCGGTCTGTCCCGGAAACGCCGAAAGGCCCGGCTCTACGGCCAGGCCCAGACTCAGCAGAAGTGCCGACATTTTCCTAAAAAGCCCCTTCATGCGTTGCCCCTTCTATGATTTATTTTGTCAGATCCCGCTTGGAGATATCCACAATGATGTCCGCCGTCTGCTCAATGCCCAGCACGCCGGCATTCAGGGTCAGATCATAGTTCTGAGACTTGCCCCAGTGCTGCTCGGTATAGTACTTGTAATTGAAGGCTCTCTTCTTGTCGATGTCATGGAGCATCCGATCGGTCTTATCCGGCTCCTTGTAGATCTCCGTGATCCGCTGTCTCCGCTTCTCAAGATCCGCATGGATGAAGACGTTCAGCACATCCTTCCGCTCCCGCAGGATATAATCGGCGCAGCGTCCCACGATCACGCAGGGGCCCTTCTCCACCAGCTCCAGAATCACCTCCCGCTGCTTGCTCCAGAGATAGTCCTCCGGGCTCATGCCGGACATGTTGTTCCGCACGGAGAAGGAAAATTCAAACCAGTTCCGGGCCGAAGCATATTCCCCCTGCTTCTTCACGTACTCCTCCGCAAAGCCGGTCTTGTAGGCCGTCTCCTCGATGATTTCCTTATCGTAGAAGGGGATGCCCAGCTTCTCTGCCACAAGCTTTCCGATGTCACGTCCGCCGCTGCCGTATTCTCTTGAAATGGTAATATAGTTCGCCTTCATATGCTTCCTCCTGTTCTTCATTCGATGACAATTCAGCACACCTGGTGGTGCTGTACAATTATCATTTTAAATCCAATTTTCCATTTTTTCAATGAATTACGGAATTTTTTTTCAAGCGTTAGAATATTGTATTTTTCTCATGAAATCAGTGGTGAATTGACGTTGCCGATTACTGATGATAGAATCGAACCAAATAAACCATCCTTTTACAAGGAGGATCTTCGCCATGGAAACTACCCTGCGGCTGCCTGTGGGTGTCGAAAGCTTTGAGACCATCCGCAGAGAGAATTATTTTTATATCGATAAAACAGCCCTGATCGAGCAGCTGCTGGAAGCCGGCGGCATGGTCAGTCTATTTACGCGGCCTCGCCGTTTCGGAAAAACGCTGAACATGAGTATGCTCCACTGCTTCTTTGAAACCGGCAGAGATCCCGCATTGTTTGAGGGTCTGGCCATTGCTGAAAATCAATCGCTGTGTGATGCTTATCTCGGCAAATTCCCGGTGATTTTTCTTACCTTGAAAGATGTGGACGGTCTCAGCTTCGATGCGGCCAAATATCAGCTGGTGGAGCTGATCGGCAAGGAGGCCAGACGACATGAGGACCTAAGGAACAGTGCCAAACTGGACGAGACAGATAAGGCCGCTTTCGCATCATTGACAGACTTCTCCGGCGGAAAATACCGGATGGACGATGATACACTGTACGGCTCTCTACAAACACTGTCTGCCTTACTGCACAAGCATTATCAGAAAAAGGTCATCATTCTGATTGATGAGTACGATGTTCCGCTGGACAAGGCCTTTCAGAACGGCTATTACCGGGAAATGGTGGCACTGATCCGTTCACTTCTCGGAAAAGCATTGAAAAGCAACGAAGCACTGCAGCTTGCCGTGCTGACCGGATGTCTCCGCATTTCCAAAGAGAGCATCTTTACCGGTCTCAATAACTTCAAGGTGCTCTCCATCACAGACGCCCGTTTCGATGAGCAGTTTGGCTTCACAGAGGCCGAGGTCAGAAGCTTACTGCATTATTATCGCTTAGAAGACCATATGGACGAAATGAAGGCCTGGTATGACGGCTACCGCTTCGGTGATGCAGATGTCTACTGCCCCTGGGACGTCATTAACCATGTGGATCTGCTGCGTGCCAAGCCCGAGGCCAAGCCACAGTCCTACTGGAGCAACACCAGTGGAAATGCCTTGGTGAAGCGCTTCATTGACAAAGCAGATAAAACCACGCAAAGGGAAATCGAACGACTGATTGCGGGTGAAAGCATTGAAAAACAGGTGCACCCGGAGCTTACCTATGACGAGATCGACAGCAGCCTTGAGAATCTCTGGAGCGTATTGTTCACCACCGGATACCTGACCCAGAGCGGCAGTCCTCAGCCCGGTGTTTACCGCCTACGGATTCCCAACGAGGAGGTGCGGGACATCTTCCGACAGCAGATCCGGGAATGGTTCAGACAGGTGATCTCCCGGGATACCGACAGCTTGAAGGCCTTCTGGTATTCTCTTGCCGCAGGAGATGCGAAACAGGCAGAATCCTATCTGACCGGTATGCTCAGCAAGACCATCAGCGTCCTTGACCCTAAAGGAAGCTCCACTGAAAAGGAAAGCTTCTACCATGCCTTCCTAACCGGCCTTCTGGTCGGAAATGCCGATTGGGCTGTCCTGTCCAATCGCGAGGCCGGTATCGGCTTTGCAGATCTCCTGATCGAAACCGAGGATCCGGATGCCGGCATCGTCATAGAATTAAAGCTCGCGCACGACCTCTCCGACCTGGAACCGGCCTGCTCCCGTGCCATGCAGCAGATTCATGACCGCCGTTATGACGAATACTTCCGCAGCGAGGGCCGGGAGAAAATCAGGGCATTCGGTATTGCTTTCTTCAAGAAGCGCTGCCGGGTGGTGACGGAAAAGGTGGGGGAATAAACCCGAAAGATATCAGAACGAACTGCAATCATCGTTTTACTGCACACTGATCACTTTGTTCCGGAAGAAGCAAGGCCAAGTAGCTCCTCCAAGCTACATATCCTGCTCTGCTTCACATGGCCATTTGCATAGTCAAAATACAGCATATCATTGTAGACATCACAGAGATCCGGCAGCACGGCGATCTTCTGCAACTGCCGATCCAAAAGAACGGCGGTCTTGTCTCGCTTGCCGTCCTCCGACATACGGACATACTGCGCCACAATGTAATCCCCCATCTCCGTCACGTAGGTGAGATAGGCATTTTCCTCCAGCGTCATGACGACCTCGTCCGTATCCTTTTTATAGACGACCGGTGCCTTTCCAAGCTCTGACGCAAAGCGATAATCGCTTGTGATGAACTCCTCATAGAGCTCCTTATCCGGTGCGGACAGCTGCTCTTCCCGGAACAGCTGCCCGTCCTCCATCCGATAGCAGCGATGCATGCCGTCATACCAGATCACCTCAAGATAGCAGCCCGTTTCATCTCTCCGGAACTGCTGGTCGTAAATCTGCTCCTTTTCCGGGAATGTCGCTTCGGCCATCAGACTGCCATCCTTGCGGTAAATCTTCAAGCCGTCTACACTGAACAGCATGATAGACTGCAGATCCTGCGAAACTCTGACCTCTGCATGATCGTAGGCCGCATCATAGGCAAATGCTTCCGCCTCCTCATGTGACTGCCATTTCACAATGCGGAGCGCCTCTTCATCCCGACTGCCGAGCACGCTATAGTCGCCTGCCATCGTCACGAAGTCCGCTCTCGGATCCGCCTGTATGGATTTTACCAGTGTTCCCGCCTGATCATAAAAACGCACCGTATTGTCCGAGGCAGAAACGACAGTATAATCGTCTCCCACCGAAAAACTGCGAATCTCTGCATCCTGCGTATAGGCCAGCGCCTGCTCCGACGCCTCTTCCCCGGGTTCAAGCCGCTCCAGCACATTTCCAACAGCAATGTAAATCTGATTCCCCTCTGTTTTTACAGAAATCGTCTGATCATATTCCTGAGCAGCCACTTCCGCCATTTCCTCCATGTCCACGATGGACAGATGGTAGGTTGACGTCGCAGAACTGCCGGCGCCGACAGCCAGGTATCGACCTGCAAAGCCTCCTTCAAAATGATCATACGCAGATACCTCCAGCAGAACGGCATCCTGCTCACGATCCTGAAGATTCAGAATATACACAGCACCGTTGCTGAAGCTCACAGCCAGCCTGGAGCCATCCTCATTCAGAGAAAAGATGTCATCCTTGGCATGCGTAAGTATCGCATTGGCCGGCATACGCTGATGCAGTCCCGAAAAGCTTCCCTCCAGCACCACACTGCCAGTCTCCGTATCATAAATCGTAAATGCATCATCCTCACCGTTCACTGCAGCCACCCGGCGGCTATCGCCGGAAAGGCTGATTGTGGTCGCTTCCTTTCCTGTCCAGCGCTCTTTTCCATCCGTAAGATCATAGGCTGTCACGCCCTGCTCTCCCGCATAAATGACGGTGGATTCATCCACAAACAGGACATCCGAAAAAGCCGACTTTGCAATCGGCAGCTTCGTCAGCAGCGCTTGGCTTTCTGTATCGTAGATTGCTGCCTCATAGGCATAAGTCACCGCAAAACATGTTCCCTCCGGAGATGACAGCAGCTGAAACGGAACAGAGGGCAATGTCAGCTTTCCCACGTCATGGAAGGAATCCGAAAGATCATATACGCCCAATGCCGATGTTAATGCCGTCTGCGCCTCACCTGTCACTGGAGCCTCCAGAATGGAATGCCCGGAAGGAATTGCTGCCAATGCATGGTCAACAGCCTGCTGCACATCGCCCTCTGCCAATGCCCGGTTGGCGTATTCCGCCAGCTTCAGTGCGGACTGTCGCTGCTGCCGCCGCTGCTGTCCCACATACAGCATGCCGGTGCCCAACAGAAAAAGGCCCGTCAGAAGAGCAAAGGCTGTCGTTCTTTGCCGCTTGTAGCGGCGCATCCGAGGATCTGTTTTGTAAAGTTGCTGAAATTCCTGCAGCATCTCCGCAGCGCTCTGATATCGCAGGCCGGGATCCGGCATCATGGCCTTCTGCAGAATCCTGGAAATCTGCGGGCTGACCAGATTTGCCCCCAACGCCGTGACCGCCGGTGCCTCTATGGCCGGGCGCATGCCGGAAAACAAATGATACAATGTGGCCCCGGCACTGTAGATATCGGAACGCACATCCAGAAGCACCCGATGCCCACGGCGACGCCGTGATTCTCCCCTGCCTGTCGCTCTGCTGCCACCGGCTACGTCAGCTGTAGGAGACTGCGTAACCTTTGCCGCAGTCATAGCATCCGTTCCAGGTACAGGCTCTGCCGTCAGCGTATCTTCTATATCCGTTTCCGTTGCATCATCATGACACGCGGCAGTGTCTTCGGCGAAACTTACGCCATAATGCTCCGGTGAAGCATACCCTCGGCTGTAGCCAACCTGCACAGCGCCGTTTTCACCGAGAGCCAGCGCGATATTGAAATCGATCAAGCAGATATTCCCGTCCGACTTCAGCATGATGTTTGCCGGCTTGATATCTCCATGCAATATACCGTAGGGCGGCCGCGTATGAAGATAATTCAGAGCATCCAGAAGCTGGCAGGCCCACTTCACCACCTCGGCCTGCGTCGGTCGTTCTCTCCGCTTCAGGATTTTGTCCAGGCTCTCACCTTCGATGTAGTCCATAACGGTATAGACAATACCGTCCTCCTGCACGAAATCGTAGACCTGCGGGATATAGGTATTACTCAGGTTCTTAAGCATTTCCACTTCCCGGCGCAGGACCTCCTCCCGCACCCTCAATGTACGCTTGTCTGCCTTGAGAACAACCAGCTTATCCAGACGGACATGCCGTCCCAGATAAACGATTCCCGCACCGCCCGCACCGATCTCCTGAAATATTTCATATGTACCTGCAATCAACTGTCCCATGTGTCTTCCTTTTACAAGTTGTATTTCCACGGCTCTCCGTAGTCATCCTTCAGCTTCTTTTTCAAATGCTTCCCGATAAGAAAAAAAATAATCGTCGCCGTCACTATACCAACAGCAGCTATGCCCATAAGAGCATAGCCGCCGTCCAGAAAAATATTCGTCATCTGATCCATCATTTTAAAACCCGCCTGTTATGAAACCGACCACGATACAGGCCACTACAATCACCAGGGCCGCAATCCTGATGATGGTGTCCCGCAGCGATCCGCCGTCTATTTTCGCCTTCTCCCTTTTCGGGGCCTTCGCCATTCTCTGCTTTTCTGACTTCGGCATCGGTGCCGTATAAGGCGTCTGTATCCGCTGTTCCTGATACGAATTTGCCTGCATGGGCGCAGACGGTGTCGAGACCGACTCACGGTTCACCGGCTGCTGTACATTATGCACCGGATATCCGGTATAGGCTCCCTGATCCGCAAATACCGTACCGTCATTCCACGCATCCTCCGCCGGCTGCTGTACAGCACCTGCTCCGTACATACCCGATCCGGATGACTGTGAATAAGCGCCTGCATTCTGAGGCTGCCCCTGTGCCGCGTAGGCCCCCGGCTGCCCTGCATCCGGATTCACAAAGATTGTGCCGCTGCTCCAGTCATCAAAGGCTGCACCGGACGGAACGCGACTCTGCTGCGCCGCGTTGTTATATGGCATTGCTGCGCCTTGTGCGCTGTTTCCGGTACGCTGTGCCTGCTCACTGTCCGCATCGAGCCTGATGCCGCAGTTCGGGCACACATGCATCCCCTTATTTAATTTGTTGCCGCAATTTGGACAGAAATTCATCATCACCTTTCCTCCTGCATTCTCCTGCTATCCTATCTTTTCCATTATCAGATATATCACTATTCCCAGAAATGACGTTGCCGCAAGAGGCATGCGGATTTGATCATTCTCTTCCGGTAAATAGGCATGAAATTTTCTGTTCAGCAGCATACCCCACAGATAGAGTCCCAGCCGCTGCACACGCCGAAAGAATATACCGTGCCATAGCAGCAGAAGCAGGGCCACCGCACCACTGCACAGCAGGGACACTACCAGACAGGGCCACATGGCAGCATAACCAAGGATTGTGCCGATCATCCAGACCAGCTTCCCGTCGCCGGCCTTGAATACATGCAACAGCCAAAGCACATAGCCCAGTGCAAGTCCAAAGACGCTGCCGAGTAAAGACACTGCCAGAGCCGAAAGTCCACCCTGAAAAAAATTGGAAAGCAATCCGATTTCTACGCCCGCCAGAATCCAAGCATTGGAAATCCGCCTGCTGCGACAATCTGTACAGGCAGCCCCTGCCGTAAATATCAATAAAATGATTTTCGTCATCATCTCGCTGTCACATCCACCAGAATTGCTGTCAAATTATCTCTGGCCGGACCGTTGAGGATCTGTCTTTGAAAGCACAGCAGCGTCCGACCGGGCATTGATTCCTGTGCTGTCCAGTCATAATTTTCCAGCAATCCCGGGAGTCCATGGTAAAATCCGTCCGTTGCCAGCAAATATCGGTCGCCCGGGAAAACTATAAGCTCACTGCCTGCAATTTCCAATTCCTCCGATACACCCAGCGCATTCACCAATGCCTGATTCTTCATTGGATCGGCCTGCTGCGGCATCAGCTGTCCGCTGCGGATCAGATAGTTTTCATATGTCTGATCCTCTGTCAGTTGGAAAAGCTGCCCACCGCGAATCCGATACGCCCGACTGTCACCGATCTGCTTGATGATTCCCCGGTCACCCCGCAGCATCAGCAGAGTCATTGTGCTCCCCGCTCTTTCACCGGACGACTGCCCCATAAAAAATATTTCGCGGTGAATACCGTAAATCGCCTGATCAATTCCCCGTGACACGGCCGCCCATGAGAAAGCATCGTCCTGCAGCACAAGCTGCTGCCACCAGACAGCCATCCCTCTCGCCGCTGCCGCACCGGCCTCCTCTCCCATAGAAAGGCCGCCCATTCCGTCGGCAACCAGCAGGAGTACTGCCGGCTGCCCGTCGATAACCCCCGTTCTCCACAGCAGTGCATCCTGATTCGACGCTCGTATATTTCCCACATCTGTAATTGCATCAATCGTATATTTCATAGCTGTACTGCAGCTTTGCTGTCCTTATGTCAGATAAAACCTCACGATTTCATCAAACAACCTGATCTCATCCCCATCCTGAAGCTCGTGCTGTGTTCCCGGCAAAATACGCTGTCCGTTCAGAAAAGTTCCGTTTTTTGAATCATTGTCACGCAGGTAGTATTTTCCCTTTGCGAATGAAATCACTGCATGCTGATGAGAAATCCTCGGATTGTCCTGAACAAGAAAGTCCGCCTGTCTCTCGACACCGCCCCGTCCCATCATGTAGGGGAATTTCGTGATAAAAAACTGCTGTCCACGATAAACCACATAGGGCTGCGCCGCATTTTCTACGTTCTTCACCTTCTTTTTCTCAAAAAAGCTAAAGCCTTTTTTCTTGGGCTTTTCCGGCTGGGGTGTCGGCTGTGGCGGCATCGGCACAGATGCTCCCATTCCCGGAATGTTCAATCTTTTGCCGTCGGCAGTCTGCATAACGCCAATTTTCGCTCCGGTGTCAGGCTTTGCCGCATTCTGCGGTTTTTCTGACGGCTGTACCGGCACACTCTGCGACGCAGCTGTCGGTATAGGAGCATGTGCCTGTACGGGTACCGGCCCAGGCTGACGATTCTGCATTAGATTTGCCTGCATCCCCGCTGCGTGGGGCACGGAGGGCGCTGCCGCAGGCTGTGCAACAGATTCTGCAGTTGCCTTTGTCGAGGTCAGCTCTTCCGCGTTCTTCAGAAACTTCTCCTCATAGGTCGTCAGATCAAAATTATCCTGGTTGTAGATCCACATGAACATGTCATTGTAATGGCTGTTCCCGGCACCCAAGTACTTACTCAGAATGTCCTGGTAGAATTTCCGCAGGTCCTCCTGCACATTGTCTGAAACATTTTTTTCCGTAGGAACGCAGGGCAGAAACACCTGAATACCGTCTCCGATGTACAGGTACTGCGGATCCAACAGCAGCTTTTCCGTTCCGATAAAGTAGGCATTCAATGCCTGCAGCGCAAAGGTAAGGTTTCTGAGCAACAGCATCCCCAGCCGTCTGTCCACATTGCCGGTGCGCAGAAAGTCCCGCAAGGAAAGTCTGCCACTTACCGCATAGCGAAGCCGCGCCTCTCCGTTCAGAAGTTGATAGCTCAAAGGTAACAATCCAGGGACCTTTGTCTTCTCCAGCATATTCATACAGTACGGAATCATTTCAGTATCCTGCGGAAGCCCGATGACCAGATAATTCCGTACGCCCTCATTTTGAAGCTTGATGTCAAATCCTGCAGTATTCATTTCCCATTCCCCTCTAAATCATTCCATCACAACAGTGCCGCCAGAAACAAAAACGGCGCAAATGGCATTTCCGTTTTCAAGCCGACACGCCTTCGGAGCAGCTGAATCAAGCTGAAAACAGCAATAAAGACGAAGGCACGGATCAGAAACTGAACAATGCCGACCATGCCGAAGATGATGCCGCAGGCTGCCGCCGCCATCACATCCCCCAGCCCGATCAGATTCTTGTTGATGAGATAGGGAATTCCTATGCTGGCCAAACCCAGCACACATCCACCGACCGCATCGATCACGTCAAAAGCATCGAAGGTCAATGCCCGAAGCAGCAGGAACAGAACCGCAAAGGCTATGGTGGTCACATTCGAGATCCGATGCTCACGGATGTCCTCCGGCAATATGGAAACCAGATACGTCTCAACAGCCAGAATAAACACGAAATCCAAAGAAAAGCCGTATATCCAAAAATCGTAAATCCCCATCGTGACAAAGCCAAGAAAAAGGATCAGTGCGTTCCGAGAAAAATGCTCTCGCTTTCTGATCTCTGCTGCCGTTTTAAAGCCCGCAAAGCTTCCGGCGATAAAATAGCCGCCAATCAGAAAAAAAATCATTGTTGTTAAGCTCACTCTTACTATCTCTGCCATATTTTCCCAGTTCCCATCAGAATAACTTTCGAAGATCCGTATCCGTATCGCCGATCCACATGTTCATCGTGGCCACCTGTTTCATCTTGATGTCATCAAAAAACTTGATATTGAACGGATTCCGATACTTATAGGTCACCACCAACGCAAAAGTCGAATTGGTATCCCCATAAAAAAAGCGCGACTGGGTATAATTCAAGGTAGATACGTTCTTCATGACCTGCACATTCAGATCCTTGATGTACAGATTGACAAAGCCGCCCACCAGCAAACCGGAGCCGGCATTGATCAGCTCTCTCTCAAAATAATCCTTCAGATTTTCACCCGAGATGGATTTGACCGTCGTATAGGCATCCTTAATCGCGTTCTTGAATTCCTTGGCCGGCTGTATGATGTTGCTCTGGATATGACTGAGATCCAGCTTCTGCAGATTCGTAATGAGCGTCTGTCCGTTGGCGGTGATTTCGTCGATTCTGGAGGACAGCCCCGATGCATCATCTCCCATCATGCCGTCAAAGGCTGCATCTGTTGTGTCCTTCAGATTGCCCTCGATTTCCTGTGCAGTATCCCACATCGATGTCGCATTGTCCTTCACTTTTTTTCCGTTTTCCAAAATCTTATCAGCATCATCCGCCAGACTGTTCGCCTTCTTCTCTGTGTCCTCATCCAATGAATACGGCTCCGACATATGGCTTACGACGCTGTTGCCGTCACTCATCGTGATACGCTCACCGATGTACGCATATTCCGATAGACGCTTCGCCGTATTGTTAAGTGCCTGCTGGATACAGGTATGCACGAAATATACATTCAAAAAATTGATAATCGTGAGCCAGGAGATAAAGACAAAGGGCAAGATCAACGTTGCCTCCACTGTCAGGGAGCCCCTGGGCCTATGCGATTTTTCCTTGCTTCTGCTGCGTAAAAACATACACTGTCTCCCCTATGCGTCGGGCATGTTGCCCTTAATACGAAAAGTTCGTACTGATCTTGAACTTATGTCTGGAATCTCTGCGCCATTTCTGCGGAATGAAGCTCTGAGACATAAACAGATAATTTATAGAACATTCCGAATCGACATAGAGATTTACCATGGCCTTGTCCAAGGCAAAGTTCGAATCCACCTTTTTCATATTCGTTTCAATGACGTCCTGCATTCTGCCGGTTTTCGAATCGCCGAAATCCACTAGCAGGAACATCAAAAGATAATCACCGTAGCCGATCAGCGCCTTCTTTTCATCATCCTTGCCCGACCATTCCATTTTCAGCCAGTCAGCCTTATCACGGAAAAGAAGCGGACATTTTTTTGCATTCATGATGACGGTCATATCTGCCAAGGCCCGCGGCGTTGCAAACACCAGGGGCATCGCCGCAATCACTAACGGCGCAAAAGGTCCTGCTGCTGCCGCTGCATCCAGCACACTCTGCCGCAATTCAGTTGTCAGCCAGACCGATACATAGTCTGTGAGCAGCCGCATGGCAAATATTTCTGCATAGGCCGCCGCAACGTCATTCTTGGTATCGCTCATGCCGTACAGGACATACTCCGCCTCGGCGCAACTGACCTCCAGCTGCTTGAATTCCGCGTCCGTAAGATAAGAAACCTTGCTGTCGTCACGTATAAATTTTGTGTTGATTACCGTGTCGTACTTATCGTCATTGAGATGCTCCTTCGTCATGCGGCCGGTGTGAACAAAGTCACGGAAATAGGACATAATGTAGGCACACTCAAATAAACTGTCCGCCCCACCCTTCAATGCATCACCTATGGCATTGGTCATGGAGTTCATCTTGTCATTCCGCGCTGAAACACTGTCCTCCGCGTTTTTAGACTGGGTCACACCATACTTATCCGGCGTATAGTTTTCCACGGAATGGCCGCTAATGCTCCCCAGCTTGTGACCGTTCAGCACAGTTGTCAGTGCCTCCTGGCTGCCGGATCCCAGCGACTCCAATGCAGACGCTGTTCCGGAGCTGTCCGCAGATGCCAGATCATTTGAACTGGAATTGGGATCAAAATCCTTGCCGGCATTTTCCGCCACAGATTCATCATAGGACAGCGTGCTCGTAATTTTCGTGAAACCGGACCGCATCTGGTTGGTCTTTTTCTCGACAATTTTATTGTACTGATCCACCTTGTTGCCACTCTGATAAAGCGCCTTCCCGACAGAATATTCATCACCATTTTGAATTTCTATGATATACTTATTGTCCCGGATCTCATACTTATCGGAATCCTCATATTCCCGCTTTTCCTCTGCATCACTGTCCTCATCCAACACAGCTGTGATTTTCTCATAGTCAGCAGAATCACTGCGGAATTTGTTCAACATTTTTTTGCACGCCGGCAGGTACTCGTTCTTCAGATACGCCTCCACCTCATCGACAGAAGGACTGGCATTTCTGATCTCGTTAATGGCCTCTCTGTACTTACGATTGTTGTCCACGCTGGGATTGATGTTCTCCGTATCCAGCTTGCTGAGATTGGAATTGAAGCCGTCGTAGGTTTCATCCACCTCTGCCGCATAATCACTGCTGACAGATCCCTTTGCAGAGCGCAGACTGCTGGAAGCCGGTGCGATCTTCTCACTCCGCAGAGACTCCGCCTCATCCTCAAGATCCTTCAGCTCCTTCAAAAGGCCTGAGGAGTCTTCACTTCCTATGTTCGTCTCTATTTTCCGCAGCATTGAAATATATTCATCAATCTCTGCCTCGACATCAGAAAGCGTGTCCTCCACAACCCTGTCCTTTTCCTTCTGAAGCTTCTTTATGGCCTCATACTGTGCCGAAGTATCCGCAGCGCTATCATTGTCCTCATGATCACCCGCTTCACCCTCTGATGCTTCACTCTCTTCTGGATTTTCCAGCTCATAGATCTGAATGCGATAATCTATAATGCTATGCGTAAGGGATTGAATGGACTGACAGCCGCCCGCCAGCTGCAGCGTGATTCTGTCCTCAATTTCCCTTGCATAGGGATTCAAATCATTTCCATGGCTCTCATCCGCCGGATGCGCACAGAACTGCTCTATATGCTCCTGCACCGTCTGCGCATGCTCCCGGTAGGTGCCATATGCCGTATACACGGGTTTGATGGCATTGGTAGCATTCTGGACAGCATCATTCATGTCTTTCATCGACTCTGTCTGCCCCAGAATGTCTAGGAAATTCTCCGCCAGATAAATCACTCCCTTGTATTTCATGGAGTCGCTGATCTGACTTTTAAAAATGTCTTCGTCCGCCAGAGTGCCGATATTTCCCACCTCATTGATGGTGACCTCAAAATGAAATGGATCAAAGTAATCGCTTCCCTGCAGCATGGAAACTGCAGAGTTCTTCTCTTCCTTTCCCAGCGTACTGCTCTCGGATGACACTCCCAGCTGGGTGGTCATAAGATCCTTCACGATGCCCTTCATTTTGTCCGTGGTATACTTCGTTTCGCCAAACAGATCGTAGTATTGATACAAGCCATCATTAAAAAGCGTCATGGCTGATTCATTGGCAAGCTGCTGCGCCTCCTCCGCCTCCGCCTCTGCAAGACGCAAACGACCTCCGTCCACCAGCAGGGCCTCCAGTATGAATACCCACATGTATATGATGGCCATAAACACCGATATAGCACCCTTGGATTTCCGAAAATAATGCCTCATACCTTCCCCTGCCTGTCCGGATCCGCTCAGCTGCCCAGAACAAAATATCCAACTTCAAAAATAAGATCTATATTGCGTATAAACTCGCTTGGACTCGTGATCAGAGCCTCCGCCTTGCTTTCGTAGCTTGAGCTGTCTCCCACCCCCAGCGCCTGCAGAAGGGAGCCCAGCGGATTTAGATAATGCTTTTTCACCGAAACCGTGACGTAGCTCGACAAAAATCCCACCTGTGTACTCAGGTCAGCTCGCTGTTCGCCGTCACTGTAGGCATTAAACTTAAGGCTAGCCATTCTTGCATTCGCATAGGCCTGCCCGTTCTTACGTCTGGCCCCTAACCCCGGAAAATCACTGATGTAGGCCGACCCCGTTTCAATGATGAAGCGATAGGGCGAGCGATCCGTGTACATCTTCTTAGTGATCAGGTCCTTGCCGCCGGGCGCATTCTCACCCGTCTCAAGTGCGGTGGGATTGTCACCGCCGATGTAGCTCCAGTACGAAGCCACACGATTCGCACTCCGCGTCGCCTCGGCCACGGCAACCACATTTTGGTAATGCACCACACTTAAATAAATGATAGCAAAAACAATCAGAAGCATGACAGGAATAACAAACACAGCCTCAACCGTGAACATACCCTTTTCTTTTTTTCGATGTATCCGTTTCAAAACTGTGTTTCTCATTTCCTTCACCGACTCGGGCAGACCGCACACAGCGGCCTGCTCAGATTTTAATTTCTACCAAATAAACAACTACTATGACACCTTTGTACCTTCTGATGTTTCGCTACCAAAGACATTGCCCAATGCAGTCTTGATAAAATCGATAATTGCCTTTCTAAAGAGAAGCGCCACCGCCACCAATGCTGCAATGATCAGAACCATTTCCACGGTTCCCATTCCTTCCTCTTCGTTCCAGAATTCATGAATACTCTTCATATCTTTACCTCCAAAAAATGTATATTCATCAGGACCATTCCTGGATGAACCACAATGAGATCTCCATCAGATCTGCATACCCATCACCGCCGGTGCTATCGTCATGAGCACAACCGCCAACAGCATCAGAAGCATCGGAAACAGCAACTTCGTGTCGGCCTCGGCGGAAACCTTCAACGCCACAGCTTTCCGTTCTGCCCACTGCTCTGCTCCAATATCCCGGAGCGCCGTGATGACATCGGTTCCGCCGCGCTTCATGTTCTGTAACACAACAGAGGAGAAGCGGCGCATCTGGGGCGTATTGCACTGCACCGTCATGTATTCCAGAGCCTTTTCATCCGTTTCACCATTCTTCATCATCTGCACACTGGTGGCCAGTGATTTGTACAATGGTGTGTCCAATGCCATCTCATCCGAAATCTTAATAAGTGCAGCCCGCAGAGTCATGCCAGCACCGGACAGGATCAGAATCTTGTTGGTGAAATCCGGCATATCGATCAGTACCTTGTTGTGCCGCTCCTCTATCTTGTTCCGGAGATCATTGAACCAGGCATAAATCATGATCGCAGTCAGGCCCAATCCGAACATCAGTCCCGTGAGCCCCATGCCGAGATTCAGAACCCCGGAAATGGTCAGCCCTACGAACAGATAGCTTGCTGCACCCGCCCAGTAAACCCGCAGATAATAATCCGCGAAATCCGGATTGAACAGCTCCCGCAGTTCCCGCAACAGCTTCCGGTCGAAGCTGGAATTGTAGGGATAATGAAGCATATCCATAACCTGAAAGCCGATGGGAAAGAAGTCCCGAAGTCCATAGTCCTTTTTGTCCAGGGGCGTCACCATTGCCTGATATTTCTTGCCGGCCATGGCATACAGCAGCAGAGTCGCCGCAAAACAGAGAAGCAGATACACTGCGCTGAATATTGAAATCTTTTCCATGCTTCTTATACCTCAATGTTGGTGATTTTCTGCGACCACAGATAGCCGGCACCGATCATCAGCAGCCCTAGCGTTGCGATGATTCTGCCGCCGATGGTATTGAAAATCGGATCCATAAAGCCATCGGTGGTTTTCGTCATGAAAAAGACCATCAAGATCGGCATCGCCGTCATTACCTTCTGCTCCATCTGCCTCCCGGACAACGCCGTTTCTATTTCGGATTTCGTTTCGATCTTTTCCGAAATCACATTGGTGGTCTGCCGGATGATCTGCATGATATTTCCGCCCTGCCGCTTGGAAATCTCGAAGATATTGGCGAAGGTCAGCACATCCTCATTGTGGCTGCGCTTTGCGAAGTCCGCGAAAACCTCCTCGATATTGAGACCGAAACTGAGGCGGGAAACCATCAGATTCAACTCTTCAATAATGATGGTTTTCGGATTCACATACTGCTTCAGCATGTCGTCCCTCGCCATTGTGATGCCGGTCTCCACAGAGGCCCCCGAATTGACTGCCGAGGACAAGCTGTACAGCATATCTTTAAACTGCAGGCTCAACTCCTTCTGTCGCCTCCGGATGATGGTCCTGCACTGAATCGCCGGGAATTTGAGCGAGAACAACGCAAAAATCGCAGAGATGATCAGATTCTGGTAGAAAATGTAACCAATCGCAAACAAAACGACAGCTGCGGCAACAGTGTAGAATATTTTTTCACCTTTGGTCATGATATATTCAGCATAGTCCACCTGCGCAGTTTCCAACTGCCTTGTCGGAATCTGTTTTTCCCCGTCTTTTCTCTTCTTTTTTTCCTTTTTTGCCATAAATGCCTCACAATCCCACCGGCTGAATACCGGCCATTTCAAACTTATGCATATTCACCATGGCATTTTTCGTGCGCACCAGTCCACCAACAATCTTTCCATTTTTCAGCTCAATTTCTCTCTCAAAGCGATAGATCGGATTGATCACATACTCTCCGTTCTGATAGCCCACCAGCTCGTCAATGTTCAGTGTCCGTCGACTCTTATCCGAAAGCCGTCCGAGATGGATAATAATGTCAATGGCGGAACCGATCTGCTGACGTATGGCTTCGATCGGAAATTCCGAGCCCTGAAGGACCATAGTTTCCAGACGCGACAGCATATCCTTCGTGGAATTGGCATGACCGGTGGACAGAGAGCCGTCATGACCAGTATTCATGGCCTGTAGCATGTCCAGCGCCTCTGCACCACGGACCTCTCCGACAACGATTCGCTCCGGCCGCATTCGCAGTGAGGACTTGATGAGATCCTTAATGGATACCGCACCCTTGCCCTCTGCATTGGCATTCCGGGTTTCCATCCGTACAATGTTGGGGATGGTGCGGATCTGCAACTCGGCGGAGTCCTCAATGGTAATGATGCGTTCATCCTGCGGAATGAAGTTTGACAGTGCATTCAGAAAGGTGGTTTTTCCAGATCCGGTACCGCCACTGACGAAAATGTTGTACTTGGCATGCACAGCAGCTTCAAGAAAATCCGCTGCCTCCTTTGTCAGCGAACCCCAGCGGATCAGGTCCGCAATCTGGATCACCGAATCCGGAAATTTACGGATCGTGACAATGGGACCGTTCAGGGCGATCGGTGCCAGCACGATGTTCACACGGGAGCCGTCCTCGAGACGTGCATCACAAATGGGATTCGATGCATCGACAGTACGATTCACCTTGGACACGATACGCTGGATAATGTCTTCCAACTGACGCTGGCTCTCAAATTTTACCTCTGACTCTCGAACCCGCCCCGCCTGCTCAATGAAGATATGATCCGGACCGTTGATCATCACCTCGGTGATGCTGTGGTCATCTAGGATTTCCTGCAGAGGTCCCAGCCGCCGCATGTTGTTGAATACGTAATCGGAAGCCTCTCTTCGATCCCGAATACTCACATACTCATTCGGAAAGCACTGCTGCAGAATCTCAAAAGCTTTGTCCTTGATCTGTTCATCCGTGACATCAGGCATTCCCTGCAGGGCATGGGCCGTTTTATGGTAAATATCATCTAATAACTGGTGTGTGAGTTCCATCGCACTTCCTCTTTATCCGATCCGCTCCAGCAGGATCATACAGCTGTTCAGAAACATGGGATTTTTGTCCAGCACATCGGAAACCATGGAGCCTCCCTGCAGGCTCTTCGAGTTCGGAAACTTCACGTCTATGCCGGGTTCCTCGTCTCTGCTGCCTGCATGATTCAGCACATGCAGTTGAACGCCGTGTATATCCGATTTCATGAACCAGGGATCTCTGTTCATGCGTGCAAACTTCTCCCGTCCCTGAAGAGTATCATTCCAGACATGCACCACCGTAGAGGCACAGTGCGTAAGTATTTCCGTTATCCGGTTCAGTCCGGACGGCAGATCCACAAAGATGTACTGCACATTTGCCACATCAGAAATGGCCTTCAGCAGCTTTTCCATGTCCTTCTCCTTCAATGACAGCAGATCCTCCACAGAATGAAACGTCGGCAGCATAAGCACTCCGTATTCATCGCGCTCCACGGTTTCCAGCAGCATTGGTGCCACGTCTCTCCCCTCCTGCAGCTTGTAGATCAGATCATCCACGTTCCGTTTAAAGGCATAATGATTGAACTGCGCAACGGACGGCAGCTCCTCCAGGTTCAGATACATGGCCTGCTTTCCTTGCCGTACTGCCGCAAGTGCCAGTGCATAGGCAAGGGTAGACTTTCCCGCGCCGCCCTGCATGGACACAAAGGCAGCGATCCTGGTATCGAGCTGAACGGTCTTGCCCGATAGTGCCAGTGCCGACTTGATATCCGCAATGATCGAATGGGCCGACTGATAAATATTAATGGTAGAATGCCGCGGATCCTCAAGCGATGTAAAATCGGATATGTACATCACCCGATCCTCCCTCACGCTCACCCGCGCCGTCATTTCTTCCTCGCAGATCAAAACGCTGAAGCGATAGGGCGTTCTCTCATAAAAGCTGCAAGCCTTTTCCAAATCGCTGAAGCAGACAAACTCCATATCTCGGAAGTTGTTGCTGACAAAGTCACTGAAACGCGTCACAAAATACGCGTCACCACTCTGCAGGAATACTCTGATCATATCCTTCAACCTTTCAAACTAATGCAAAAACTCCGAATAACTCCCTGCCGCCCATGTTTATTCCATGATTCGAGGGTCATTATCCGGAGTCCTTTCAACCTTTTATTTTACCCATGCACCGTCGGCATCAACCCGATAGCCGTCCGGTGTTGTGGTGGACTGATACATAGCACCGTAAGCAAATGTTGGCATAAAGCTGTAATTCCACTTTTTGCTTACCTCGTCATATCCCCATCCGCTGGTACCCTGCTTTCCGGGTACGGCATTGAAGTAATAATACTTGCCATTAGAGGTCTGCCAACCTGTCAACAACTCACCGCTTGTCTCCTTCAGCATGTACCAATGGTGATCTGAAGGATCCAGCACAAAGCCCGTCTGCATAGCACCCTGCTGCTCGCCGTCCGGCATCATGTAGTACCACTTGCCGTCCTCGGTCACAATCCAGCCGGTGGCCATTGCACCGTTCTGATAGAAATAGAACCACTTCGCACCGCTCTTTGTGTTTAGATACCTAAAGCCGGTCACAGGCTTTCCATCGGTGCCGATAAAGCTCCAGATGCCCTCCTCACTTCGCTTCCAGGTTCCGTTGGTCAGCACCTGCAGCGTATTGGCCGGTCCGTAAACCGGAACAACCTCTGCACTTGAGCTGGAGCCGCCGCTTGAGGATCTTTTGCTGTAGCTGCCCTTGCTGCCAATGTGGTAGTTCTGTGCCGCGCGCTCAAAGGTACCGTCTGCAGACGTGCGCTTCTGACCGCCTGTGTTGCTGGTATTCAGATCCTTTTTGGTACGGAACTCAATACCGAGTGTATGAGTACCCTCTCCGTTCTTCTTCAAGGTCGCCGCCTTCAACGTGATTCTGGTGCTTCCTTCGGAGGATGTGTAATCACTTCCCTCCGTCAGCTTCTCTCCATCCAGCCAGATGTACTTAAACTCGGCATAGGCACCGTTGGAAACCAGTGTATATTCGACTGCAGAATCCGACATGCGGAAGTCCGGCACACGTCCGTTGTACGGATCATTGGCGGTATCCGGTCGCAGCTCATAGCCCACATAGGTGGACGCTTCAACATTAGCATCCGTATTTTCTGCCACCTTCATTGTATACTTATGCGTCTGCCAAGAGGTATCATCCAAACTGCTGTTTTCATAGTAGCTGCGGCTGCTGAAATCGTTTTCCATTGCGACAGTAAAGGTGAATTCACCGGTCTCCTGCGGAACGCCGTACAGCTCACCGTTGTCCAGAATCTCCATTCCCTTCGGCAGACGGCCGGAATACAGGAAATAGGTCGGGTGGTTCCAGCTGTATTTGTTGCTGTTCTGAATCATGGTACCGTAGGGAACATACTTGACCGCATCCGGAATTTCATCCGTGATGATGGTCGGGTCGCCGATGGTACCGGTCAGAGTCAGTACTGCAAGAACCGTACTGCCTGACTTGAAGGTCAGCTTTCCGCTGATGTCGCTTCCGCTCTTGGCATCGTCCTTCGCTGTGAGACGAACATCCGCCATGTTGACGGCACGATCTGTGAGTCCCGACTTTGTCGTATAGGCATAAGTGTTAGCCTCATCCGCATATCCGGATAAATCACTGGTACCCTTCAGCGTCCAGTAATCATCCAACTCCAGCACATCGGACTCCAGCTCAACTTTTATGTTTTCAATAGGAGAGGTTCCCTGATTAAACACGATGATGTCGTGTCTGTTATTATGGTATCCGTCCAGCATGATTTCTCGTGTGGAGTAGATGACACCATTTCTGGTCTCTGTTTCAGCATCCTTGTCCGCAAAACTGTTGATAAAAAGCTTTGTGCCATTGGTAGGCTTGATCACCTGCAACCAATAGTTTCGCTGGAACTCCTTGTCCTCCGAAGAGGCTGTATACTGGATGATACCGCCGGACAGATCATGCTCAGATTCTCCGGATTCCTCCGGCGTTGCGCTTCCCTTTGCATAAAGCGTAATTTTTTCATCCGTTTCAAAAACCGGATAAACTTTGGAAAGATTTACATCCTCTGCTACCAGCAGGGTGGGGAAATTGTACTCTCCATAGGAATCTGCGCTCTCTTTCAGGAAATAGCAAGGAATTTCGTTTCCATCCTTATCCAAAAGTCCCGTGAACTGCACATAGGTGTCACTGCTCAAGTACTCTTTTTCTTCGGTCTTTTGATATTCCTTTGTCTTGATGCAGTACCGCTCTATCTCCTGATCGGTCTCACCATCCTTACCCATGAAGAAGGTGAAGTGCACGCCATTGCTGTAATCCGCCTTGTATCCGCTATCCCCCAGGATCTGATCCTTAAGCTCTTTTGCACCGGCCTTCTGTGCCTCTTCTATACTGCGGAAGGTTCCGAGATAAACCGCTGTTACCTGAGAATTGTCAACGTCGCTGTTTTTATAGTACTGGAACCGCGCATAATAGGAGCCATTAACAACCTTTCCTTCCTGCATGCTGTATTCAATGGTATATTCAGACAGCTCGCCCTTTGTGTAGCTGCGCTTATAGCTCCGCTGCGTCACCGTAGCACCATCTTCATCCCTCAGTCCGTTAATAAGGCTAAGGTATTCTCCATCAACATAAAAGCTTAGCCTCACCGGCAGGAGCCCGATTAATTTATCATTGCTGTAACCGACTATAGTGACATAGACATCCTCGTCCTGCTCCTCCGGCACCTGATAGCTTCCGGAAAGGATCTGCTCTGTGATATCCTGCAGTCCGCTCAACGCCTGCTCCGTCTCTGCCTCACCCGCATAGACCTTTATGGTCTTTCCGAAAAGTGACTCGAACTTCTCCTCATTGAATGTAAAGCCAAAGCTTACATCCGCATAGTTGATGGAACGATCTCCATTTGCCGAAATGCTTAATGTGCGGTCTGTACGCACAACATCATAATACTCACTTCTGTCGACGGTCAGCGCTGCACTCGTCCCGTCGGCCTTCACTGCATTGGCCTTGGCCTGCAGCCAGCTCTTCGTTGCTGCTGTCTTGATCGGTACCGTATAAATCGTGCCGTCCTTCAGCTGATCATCTGCACCGACCAGCATTCTCCAGTAGTTTGTCCCGCCGTAGCACGTCTCTATGCTCAGATCAACGCAATCATCTGGATTGCTCACGGTATATTCCAGATCCTCATCATTCTCCAAAGTCCACATGACCTTCTGTCCCTCTCCAATGGTTTCTCCGTTGAAGAGTCCGCGAAGCTGGACCCTGCTCAGCTCCAGAGGAGAATAGTCTGAAAGATTCACTGTCTGCAGCGCTGTTTTTGTTTCATCCCGCTTGCTTACAACGCGAAAAGCGGCCATCAGCATCCGTCCGAAACGTGAGACAGAGGAATCGGAAAATGTCTTCTCCTCCGGATAAACCAGCAGTTCCTCGTCACCGATCTGCAGAGACAGCGTTGTATAGGCATTTCCTGTCGTTGCACCGTCCAGCTGCACGGAAAACACGTGTCCATAGATGTTCACCGTATCCGCAGGACTCTTAAACCACTCCTCTGTCGTTTCGTCTCCGCATTTAAACTGCACCTCATAGGGGAAATACGGATTTGCCTCCGTGATACTGATGGTGTAGCTGCCGTCGTCCTCGAAGACATGATCTGCATCACGGGAATCTGAAACCTCGACTTCCTTTGATCCCAGGTTGTAAACAACCGCATCCGCCGATGACACAGTTTCTGTTTCCGCTTCCGTTACAGCCTCAGTTGCTGCAGTCGTCGCAGTCGCAGTATCCTCTGTCGCTTTGTCTTCAGCCTGTGCCTTCTTTGTCTCTGCCTCTGTCTGCTTTGTCGTTCCTGCGGGCTTCTCATCTTCGGCTTTTGTCTTATCTGCAGTCGTGCCTTCTGCTTCCGGCTTTTTTTCCGGAGCCTCTGTTTCCGTCTCGCCGAAGCTTTCTGTCTCATCTGAGGTTTCCGGCTCATCGGAGGCTTCCGTTTCCCCGGTTTTCTCCGTTTTTTCAGCAGTCTCCTGTGTTTCGTCGGTCTTCTCCGTCACTTCCTCCTGCTCGACAGTCCCATCCGTCGGACTCGATGTTTCTTCCGTCGTTTCTTCTGCAGAATCCGGCTCCGCCTCCTGCTCTGCCGCTGCTTCTGTTCCCCGTGCAGCGGTGGTCTCCATGTCTGCTAGTGCCGAACCGGCATTGGACAGCAGCAGGGACGCTGACAGCATTACCGCCGCAGTCCTCTGTAAAAATTTTTTCCTCATACTCACTCCTCGATTTGATATGCATCAGATCCGCATGAACTTCTTGTCGTTTATGGTCTTCCTAACCTGCATAATTATGCTTTAAAATAACATCTGTATACACTGCTTTCAATATGGGCCAACTTTTTAGACAAAGAACTTTATGACTCCGTATTTACCATGGCTTTCAGCTCTGCCACCACCTCTTCGATTGCTCTTTCACACTCCTCCTGGGTGCAGACCATCTCGCTATTCTCCAGCATATGACAAAATTTGCCGAGCTTGTCGGAAATGCCCAGCTCACAGATGGAGACGTATTCTGCCCCCTCCCGTCCCAGCATAAGCGTGAATTCGTTGTGCACCAGAGATGCCGTAGTACACACATATGTTCTGTCAGAAACATTGATCTGCCGATCATCGAACATATAGATCTTCGATGACGGCTGTCCCAACCATTCCTGAAAGCGCTGCAGAAGCTGGATACGCTCCCGAACAGAAAGAGGCGTATAAATATACTCCGGATACTGGGAAATACGGCCTGTCCTCGCAAAATGCTGCAGACCGCTTCTTGTGAAAAACATCGTATTCTTTATCTGCGTCAGCTGCTCATAGCGCTGCTTAGAAAGCTTCACCACCTCCGTCTTCGCCGGCTCCGGCAGCAACAGATGCTTCTGTAGCAATTCCTCTGTCATTGCCATCATGACGCAGGGCTCACATTCCACAAAGCAGTTCTTCACGTCCTGAGGCCGCACACAGCCGCTCACCGTCTCCGCCTTATATGCATTGCTGTTCTCCGTCACCCACGCAGCCCAATGATACATGGTCGGAAACTGCTTCAGCAGCTGACGTTTATTTTTCTTTCTGCTGTCATATTGCTGCTGGATCCAGACAAGCTTTTCTGCATCCCACTCCACAATGCCGCCCGTCATATCCTTCTGCAATCCAAGTGCCCAACGGTCAGTGATCAGCCAGTTGGACAGGAAGGCATTCCCCGTTGCGTCGTAATCATAGCGCGGCTGATAGTTTTTTCCGGAACAGATAAGCGGCATAATCTGATTCACGTAGCGGATGTTATAGAGGCTGCCCGACTTCTCCCGAAGACTCTTCAGAGAAAAAAGATGCTCGCAGCGAAAATCCTCCCTCTGCAGATGCACAGCCAACAGCTCTACAATTGTTTCCGGCAGCTCTCCAGTAAGCATATGCAGGGTGCCGCTGAACTGCGAAAGCATTTTCTGCAGAAAAGAGAATACCTCACTCCGGCTATGCAGTACCCGGACCTCCGTGGGCAGCGGGTTCTGCACCGCTGCTACCGCAGGCCCCTTTATTTCCCCGAGCTGCCGTCCCAGCGTATTGCCGTACTCCAGAAGCCGCTGTATGCCCTTCATGCATCTCCACTCCTCATCACCCATGCGTTCAATCCTATACAACGTCATAAGCCTTCTCGACTCTTCATCAGAACGCTGCAGGGCAATGATCAGCTTTCGTATCTTCTCCACATCCTGAGGCAACCGCACACCCCGCCGCATCTTGGAAATATGATCCAGGGTCAGTCCGCTGGCATCGGACAGACTTAGCAGTGTCAGCTCCGATTCCTCTATGGCATTCTTGATTTCTTCCGAAAATTTCGACATACTACAACTCTCCCCCCTACTGCTTTTCATAACATTTATACTGCTGTACAGGCGCAATATTATGATTATTTTATCATCTTCACCCCCCCCAGAACAATTACGGCCAAAATTTTAGACAAGTTATTTTATAATTTTTTTTGCGCAGTAAGAAAGGCTCAGCCGCCGCTGAGCCCAGTGGATAAACCAAAGGAGCCGGGCATTCGCCCGGCTCCGGTTCTTTCTCATCGATTCACTTTTCCACTTCAATTCAGCTTCAGTAACTGTTTAGCACCACATCGCCACAGTGCTACGATTCATCTCGAGCCTGTTGCTGGATTCGTTTCGAACCTGAAGTTCTCAACGAACTTGCTACACAGGCATGTCCCCTGCGGGCACATGTCAGATCATTACGAGTTCTGCCGATGCAGAACTCTCCACTCCCGCAGCCGGATATACGTTCTTCGTGGCCACGATATCCGCCTCCGTGCCTGCCACATGGTTCACCAGCACCTGGCCGATCACGACCGGGGCCGGGACAGAAACTGTCTTCAGTGCCCGCACCACATCGAAGATCTTCCCCTTCGGGATGTCGCAGCTGGTCTTGCAGGATACCATGCCCAGAGTGCCGTTCTCTACCCGCACAGAGCTTGTGACGATACGGGTGGGGTTCGTCACCTCCTTCTTGCCGTAGGCCGCGCCCCGGGGACAGGTGTTGCCGCTGACCGTTACCTCTCCGTTGCCCTGTATTTCCACCGTCAGGGGGCAGCCCATGGGACAGCCGATACAGATTAAGCTTCTCTTTTCCATGCTCATGCCTCCTCCAGTGTCACTCTGATCTCTTCTGCCTCAGGATGCGCCTCCAGCAGATCCCGCTTCAGCTGAATGGTCTCCATCTCACCGGGGGCCATCACCGGCCGCTTCTTCGTGAAAATGCAGGTATCACCCACATACACCGCGATCTTTTTGTTCTTGTAAACATTGCCTACCCGGAAGCGAAGCGTCAGCTTCTCCTTCACACCGGACGGACGCACGATGGCCGGCACTGTATAACGGACGCCGTTTTCGCAGCGCACCGGCATTGCCCTGCCGGAAATTTCCTGACCACCCTCCAGAATATAGGTCGCCGCATTACTGCCCGCCATGCCGGCCTCCTCGGACACAAAGTCCACCAGGTCATGCACATGCAGCACATTGCCCGCCGCAAAGACACCCGGGATATCCGTCTCCAGACTCTCGTTCACCACGGGGCCGCTGGTCACCGGGCTCAGCGCCACACCGGCACTGCGGCTCAGCTCATTCTCCGGCAGCAGACCGCAGGACAGCAGCAGCGTATCACAGTCATAGTGCTCCTCGGTGCCCGGAATTGGCTTGCCGTTCTCCACCTGTGCCAGGGTAATGCCTTCGACCCTCTCCTTTCCCTGAATATCCACCACCGTATGGCTCAGCTTCAGCGGGATGCCGAAGTCGTCAAGACACTGCACGATGTTTCGCTTGAGGCCGCCGGAATAAGGCATAAGCTCTGCCACCACCTGGACCTCTGCCCCCTCCAGCGTCATGCGTCTCGCCATGATGAGGCCAATGTCGCCGGAGCCGAGGATCACCACCTTCCGCCCGGGAAGATAGCCTTCCATGTTCACAAGGCGCTGCGCCGTGCCCGCTGTGAAAATGCCGGCGGGCCGATAGCCGGGAATATTCAGTGCACCTCTGGGACGCTCCCGACAGCCCATGGCCAGAATCACGGCCTTCGGCTTCAGCTGGAAGAGTCCGTCCTCCCGATTCATGGCTGTTACCGTCTTGTCTGCGGCCAGATCCATCACCATGGTGTTCAGCTTGTAAGGAATGTTCAGCTCCTTCGCCAGTGCGATGAAGCGCCCCGCATACTCCGGTCCCGTCAGCTCCTCCTTGAAGGTATGAAGACCGAAGCCGTTGTGGATACACTGATTCAGAATACCGCCCAACTCGCTGTCTCTCTCCAGTATCAATATCTTCTCTGCGGGAAGGCCGGCTCTGCAGGCCTGTACCGCTGCGGCAAGCCCCGCCGGACCGCCTCCTATAATGACCAGCTCTACATTCTCCATTTTCCTGCCTCCCTAAAATGCATCCTTGTTGACGCCTACGATGATCTTCGATCCACCGCCGGACTTGGTGATTTCGCTCTGCGACACACCCAGCTCCCTGGCCAGGATCTCCATGGTACGGGGACCGCAGAAGCCCGCCTGACAGCGGCCCATGCCGGCACGTACCCGACGCTTCACGCCGTCCAGACTTCTGGCACCCGGCACGCGGTGAATGGCATCGATGATCTCTCCCTCTGTGACGCTCTCACAGCGGCAGATGATCTGCCCGTAGGCCGGATTCTGCCGGATCAGCTCCGCCCGCGCCTCGAAGCTCAGCTTCTGGGGATTCAGGAAGCCGTGCCGCACCGGATCGAAATCCGCCTTCTCCTCTGCCTTCAGGATGTCCTTCACAATCCCTGCCACCATCCGTCCGATGGCCGGGCCGCTGGACAGTCCCGGGGATTCAATGCCGGCGCAGTCCACAAAGCCGGGCACACTCTCCTGAATGGTGAAATCATGCTTCGGATCATGGGCGCGGAGTCCCGCAAAGCTCGTGATGGTCTGCCGCAGCGGCAGATTCTTCACCGCAAGACCGGACTTCTCCCGCACCTCGGCAAGTCCCTCTGCCGTGGTGTTGGTGCCCTCCTTCTCCTCAATATCAATGGCCGTAGGGCCGATGAGCAGATTTCCATGGGCGGTAGGGGACACCAGCACGCCCTTGCCGTACTTGCCCGGCAGCTGAAAGATCGTATGCTGCACGTGACCTGCTGCGCTGTGATCCAGCAGGAAGTAATCACCTCTTCTCGGAATGATGGTCATGGGATGCGCAGGATCCGCCATGTTGTGCAGCCTGTCCGCATAGACACCGGCGGCATTCACCACCACCCGGGTCTCAAAGCTGCCCTTGTCGGTATCTACCCGCCAGCCCTTTTCGGTGGGCGTAAGGCCTGTCACCGTGGTGTCAAACTGAAACTGCACACCGTTCTTTGCCGCATTCTCTGCCAGCGCATAGGTGAGACCGAAGGGGCAGACGATGGCACCGGTGGGTGCCCAGAGAGCCGCCACGGCCTCATCCGCAATATTCGGCTCCATGGAGAGAAGCTCCTCCCGCTCAATGATGCGGAGATCCTTCACACCATTCTTCACACCATTCTCATAAAGTGCCGTGAGCTTCGGCCGATCCTCTTCACTCAAGCAGACCACCAGGCTGCCGCACTGCTGATACGAAAAATCCAGCTCCTTTGAAAGGGCCGGCATCATTTCACTGCCCTCCACGTTCAGCCTCGCCATCAGACTGCCGTTCGCCGCATCATAGCCGGCATGGACAATGGCGCTGTTGGCCTTGGTGGTGCCGCAGCACACATCCTCCTCCTTCTCCAGCACCAGAATGTCTCCCTGATAGCGGGACAGCTCCCGGGCTGCCGCACAGCCGGACACCCCGGCTCCGATAATGATCACATCCAGCATTTCCTTCTCCTTCATACGACTCTAGTCCTCTTCCTTGGCCCATGCATAGGAACAGCGCACGGCACGATTCCAGCCCTTCACCCGCTTCCGGCGTTCCTCCTCCGAAATGTCCGGACGGAAGCTCCGGTCCACAGTCCAGTTCTCCAGCACAGCCGCCCGGTTCTCCCAGTAGCCCACCGCAAGGCCCGCCAGATAGGCAGCGCCCAGGGCAGTGGTCTCCACACAGCGGGGCCGGTCCACCGGCACATTGCTGATGTCTGACAGGGTCTGCATCAGATAGTTGTTGGCGGAAGCGCCGCCGTCCACCCGGATGCTCTTCATGTGAATGCCGGAATCCGCCTCCATGGCGGTCAGCACGTCATTGAACTGGTAGCACAGACTGTCCATGGTGGCCCGGATGATGTGGTTCTTGTTGCAGCCCCGGGTCAGCCCCACAATGGTGCCTCTGGCATACTGATCCCAGTGGGGTGCTCCCAGACCGGTGA
This sequence comes from Clostridiales bacterium, assembly GCA_963591655.1. Classification (GTDB taxonomy): domain Bacteria; phylum Bacillota; class Clostridia; order Lachnospirales; family Lachnospiraceae; genus Oribacterium. The sequence goes on along the minus strand of CAVATZ010000007.1, from coordinate 17,465 downwards.
AGGCCGGTACCACATAGCAGCCGTTGGTGTCCTTCACCTTCAGGGCCATGTATTCGGAATCCCGGGCATCCTCCAGAAAATGAAGCTCGTCCCGGAGCCACTGGATAGCCGCGCCTGCCACAAAGATGGAGCCCTCCAGTGCATAATTCACCTTGCCGTCGAGACCCCAGGCAATGGTGGTGATGAGCCCGTTTTTCGAGAACACCGGCGTTTCTCCGGTATTCATCAGCATAAATCCGCCGGTACCGAAGGTGCACTTGGCCTCGCCGGGGTTGAAGCAGGTCTGTCCGAACAGCGCCGCCTGCTGGTCTCCCGCAGCGCCGCAGATTTTGATGTCGCCGCCGAAGTGAATGGGATCCGTACTGCCGTAGAGACCGCTGGAGGGCACTGGCTTCGGCAGCATGCTCCGGGGAATGTCCAGCTCCGCCAGGATCTCATCGTCCCAGTCCAGGGTATGGATGTTGAAGAGCATGGTCCGGGCCGCATTGGAGTAATCCGTCACATGCACCTGTCCGCAGGTAAGCCGCCAGATGAGCCAGGTTTCGATGGTGCCGAAGAGAAGCTTTCCCTCCTCTGCCTTGCTGCGGGCGCCGTCAACATTATCCAGAATCCACTTGAGCTTCGTGGCAGAGAAGTAGGCGTCGATCACCAGACCGGTCTTCTCCCGGAACCACTCCGTCAGGCCCCGGGCTTTCAGACTGTCGCAATATTCACTGGTGCGGCGGCACTGCCAGACGATGGCGTGACAAACCGGCTCCCCCGTCTCCTTGTCCCAGACCACTGTGGTTTCCCGCTGGTTCGTGATACCGATGGCGGCGATGTCTTCTGCCGTCACACCCAGCTGATTCATCGCAGACAGGGCCACGCCCAGCTGGGTGGTCCAGATTTCATTGGCATCATGCTCCACCCAGCCCGGCTTCGGAAAGTACTGTGTGAACTCCTTCTGGGCCACACTGCACATCTCCCCCGCTTCGTTAAAAAGGATGCAGCGGTTCGAGGTGGTTCCGGCATCCAGTGCCATAATATATTTCGCCATAGTTCTTTCCTTTATTCTCAGGCTTCCTGGAAAAACAGCGCATTCACCGCTGCCGCCAGAGGCCCGATGTATTCTGTCTTTCCGTTGAGCTCAGACATCTTGATGTAGTCATCATTGTAGGCCTGATCATACTGACTGCAGTGGCTGATGAGTCCCTCCAGCACATAGGGCAGCTCAAACATCTGTCCGAAGACGATGAGCTGATCCGGGGCCAGCATGGTGAGGATCATGGCCGTCACAGAGGCGAGACACTGAATCTCCTCGTCCACCGCTTCCGCCACCGCCGTATCCGGATCCTGCAGCGCCTGGTAGAGCTGCCGCACGCCGAAGGAATCGGGCTCGCCCTGCAGCAGCTTCCAGAGCTTCGGCGTGTTTTCTTCACTGCAAATGCGCTGCAGGTGTTTCACGATCTGGTGCGTAGCCACCCGGGTCTCAAGACAGCCCCGACGGCCGCAGCGGCAGGGGCTGCCGTTGGGGTCCACACAGATGTGCCCGATTTCCGCGCTTTTGAAATTTCTATCCTCATAGATCCGCCGGTCCGCCACGATAGCAGAGCCCACGCCAGGACCCCATTTGATGAACACGAGGTTCTGCAGCGTCTTGCCGGAGCCGTAGAGAAGCTCCGCCAAGGCGAAGGCCTTGACGTTGTTCTCCACCGCCACGGAGCAGTCCAGATTGGCCTCCAGGATTTCTCGTACCCGCACCGGCTTGTCCCAGATCCGGTAGGCATGACTGGCCACGCCGTCGGTACGACGGACAACGCCGGGGATGGTGACGCCGGCACCCAGAAGCTGCGCACGCTCAATGCCCTGCTCCCAGAGCAGTGCCTTCCCTGCATCGGAAACCAGCTTCAGAAAGACCTCTGGCTCCGCTTCGCCGTTGGTTTTCAGCCGCCGGGTGATGCACTTCTCCCCCCGCAGGTTGCAGACACTGATGGCACATTCATTGGCTTCGATGGCGATGCTGAGCACGTATCGATAGTCATAGTTGATATCCAGCAGGATCTTCCGCCGGCCGGCTTTTCCCTCTTGCGGCTGCAGCTCGCCCTTTTCGTAGACCATGCCCTCCGCCAGCAGCTCCGCACAGAGAGTGCTCACCGCCGCCGTGGTCAGTCCCAGCTTCTCAGCGATATCCTTCCGGGAAGTGGGACCATGATCGTTGAGAAGCTTCAGAATCTGACTGCGATTCCGACTCTTTACGCTCAAAAGATTGATTCCCGTGTAACCCATTTCCTACTCCCTCCGATGTCCATCTATGAATAAGTGAATTTATTAACGATTGGTTATCTCAGCCTAATATATCTTCACCGATTCCGCAAGTTTAAATGAGAAGGGCTTTTATCTACTGTTTGGTAATCTCCAGTTTCAGCATGTGTCCGAGCTTCTCCAGCTCATTGGCTACACTGCCGTAAACCACCACGAAGTGGGGCTCCCAGCCATCCTTCACGGTCTGATAGACCACATCCTTTGCCGGCTGTGCTGTTTTTACGACGATGGAGGTGCCGTTGAACTGCTTCGGCTTGTCCAGGGCCTCACCCTCCGCAATGAAGAAGCGGAAGCTGCCGTCCGGCTTCCGGCCCACGCGGAAAATGGTGACCTTCTCGCAAGCCTCACAGCCGAAATCCATGACCGGACCGATCTTCCGGTTGGGGTGTACGCCCACCTGCGCACCGGTGTCCTTTCTGGCCAGGTCTGTGGCCGCCATGCCGCAGTGCCAGAAGGTGATGGTTCCCTCCTCCTCATTCATGGAAACCGGATCACCGAAGAAGCAGGAGCTACCGGTCAGCCGGCTGCCAATAAACATGGACAGTGCGCCGTAGGAATCCGACTCGCAGCTTGCAGAAATGCCGTTGGCATTCAGAAGGGACAGCACCGCACAAACCGGAGTGCCGAACTCAGTGAAGAAATCCGGCCAGCAGCGGGAGCAGATGGCACCGATCTGGTTCTCTCCCACATAGCTCTTATAGGCCTTGTAGAGCCGGGCGAAATCCACGATGTTGTTCTTCGGGATGGCAGAAAGCCCCACAATAGTCTTCTCTGCCTCAGCCATCTCCTCCTGCAGCTCCTCCTCTGTGTAGCCCTTGGCTCTGCTGATCAGCTCCCGGGCCTCGATGGACTCCAGGGTGGCACCGAATACGCTCATCATCTCGGCATCCAGCGCCCGGCCGAAGCCGAAGCCCTGCGGTGTATGGCCGATGGCCACCATCTTCAGCTCCCGCAGCGCATGCCGGCACTTTGCCGCCCGGATCATGGCACCGATCTCGGAAACCACCTCTTCCTCTCCCGGTGCGCCGAAAACGTACTCAAACTGCTGCGCTCCCCGGAAGGCAGTGATGGCATTGGCAGCGGAATACGCGCCGGTCAGGCTGTTGAGACGAAGCCGTGTGCCGTCGATCACCGGCTCCCGCAGGGTCCAGAGAATGATCGGACAGTCAAAGCGCTTCAGCACCTCGCTGGCATAGGCTGCATTAGCAAAGGTAATGTTCTGAAAAACGATAAGCTCCGGCTCGATGGTGTTCAGATACTGCTGCAGATCTCCAATGGTCAGCAGCATCTTCTCCGGTACCACACAGTTCTCGCTCAGGCCCTTCAGCATGGCAACAGACTTGTCAAACTGATCCTGGGCACTCTCCAGATGGAAGGTACCGACACCCACCGGAATGTATGCAACTTGAAATCCCATAATGTAATCTCCTGAATGAAATGTTTTGCCTGATGCCGGCTTATTTAATCTGCCATGGCCGCATGCTCTGCTGCCATCTCGGCCTCCTGCTTCTCGTTGAGGACGGCGATACGCTTGTTGACCCGGATCATGGATACCAGCAGCACCACTGTGATGATCAAAATGATGCAGGAAATGGGTCTTGTGAAGAATACGCTGTAGTTCCGGTCATAGCTCATGGCTGCGGTCACGAAATTCTGCTCCATGATGCTCTCGAGAATCATGCCCAGCATGAGGGGCGTGTTGTCGATGTCCAGCACCGTCAGGAAGTAGCTGAAGATCAGGATCGCGCCGGTCAGAATCAGCTCCTTGTAGTGGCCTGTCGCTGCATAAGCACCGGCAAAGCAGAACATGATGATGACGGGTGCCAGATAGGTGTACTTCACCTGCACGATCTTCGCCACGATACGCGTGAGCGCCATGCCGAAGGGTGCCAGGAAAATGTTGGCCACCAGACAGCCGATGATGATGGTGTAGGCCATGACGCCCTGCTTGGTGAACATGGTGGGTCCCGGCTGGATGCCGTGGAGCACAAAGGCGCCGAGGAGCAGTGCGGTAATGCCGTCACCCGGAATACCCAGGGTCAGCAGCGGGATCATGGCTGAACCAACCACTGCATTGTTGCTGGACTCGGCTGCCGCAATACCCTCCAGACAGCCCTTGCCGAATTCCTCGGGGTGCTTGCTGGTACGGCGAACCTCATTGTAGCAAAGGAACTGGGCCACACCGCCGCCAACACCGGGCATTGCGCCCAGGATGCTGGCGATGATGGAGGAATGCAGGCAGGCCGGGAGAATGCTGATCATCTCCTTCTTGGTGAGGCCTTCCTTATCGATCTTCTTGGCATCATCGAGCTTGCCGCCGCCGAGCTTGAAGTCACGAAGCTTCTGCACCACCTGGGTCAGCGCGATCAAGGCGATCATGGCCGGCAGCATATCGATGCCGTACTTCAAGGTGGTCAATCCGAAGGAAAGACGGGTAACACCGGTGACAGCGTCCATGCCCACACAGGCCATGAGCAATCCGATCATGCCGGAGATCAGACTCTTCGGCAGACTGCTGCCGGATACGCCGGCGATGAGGCTGATGCCCAGAACGCCCAGAGAGAAGTACTCCACAGAGGTGAAGTTGGAAACCAGCTTGGTGATCAGGGATGCACAAAGGAGCAGCAGAATGGCGGAAAAGAGCCCGCCGAAAACGGAAGCAAAGAGGGATGTATCCAGTGCCTTCTTTACCTTGCCCTTCCGCGCCAGCGGGTAACCGTCAAAGGTTGTCGCAATGGCGGAGTTGGTACCCGGCGTATTCAGGGTGATGGCACTGATGGAGCCGCCGTACATACCGCCGACATAGACTGCCAGAAGAAGGATGATGGCCGATGCCGAATCATGCATGGTATAGGTCAGGGGCAGCATCAGGATGATGCCCAGGGTTACGGACAGACCGGGCACACAGCCGATGATCATACCGAGGATCAGGCCGCCCAGGATCAGACCAATGTTGTATACGGTAAACACCTGCGGGATTGCCTGCGCAATCAGATTAAAATCACTCATATCAGATCAAACCTCCCAGAAATCCCAGTGAGGGCAATGAAATGTGGAAAATATTCCGGAACATGAGACAGATCAGTACGGCTGCCACGATAGCCACGATATAGGTGCCGGGCTTCCGCTCGCCGCAGTAGAACAGCACCACGGCAAAGGTGATGATGGAGGCCAGGACATAGCCGATGCAGAGGATCAGCACCACATAGATGCACATGGCCAGGATCAGCAGAATCACCGGCTTCTCCTTCTCCCAATCGAATTCCACGATCTTCTCTTTTTTGAATACCAGACTCTGCACCAGCAGTGCGATGCTGGAAATCAGCATAACGGTCATGCAGAGCACGGGAATCAGGCGGGGACTGGGTGCACCGGAATCGAAGGCCGGCTCCCGGATCTGGGAAGGCACCAGAAGCAGCAGTGCCAGGGAAAACAGGCCCATTACGATGCCCGTCACCAGGTTGGTTTTGATTTTAAATTTCACAGCAATTGCCCTCCTTTCAAGCTGAAGGCGTTGGGGGATTATGATGCACTCAGATTGTTGTATGCTGTCAGCGCCTTGGTGCAGGCCTCGTCAATGAAGGTCTGCGCCTCATCGCCGTAGAGCTCGAAGCGGTTCAGCAGAATGGAAGCAATCCACTCATTGTACTCGCTCTCGTTCCAAACGTCCTTGGTGATCTGGATCATCTCATCGGTGAAGGCCTGGTCTGCGCCCTGGTGTACGGCCAACACGCCGCCTGCCGGGAGGATGCAGGAGCTGTAATCAATGTCTGCATTCAGCTCCGGTGCCTTTGCATCGCCTGCCACAGTGGGAACGGTGATGGCACCATCCGGTGTCACGAAGCCCTCAAAAGCAGTATCAGACATCGCAAGAATCGGAATCAGGGTACCAGCTTCCACCTCGTCCTGTGCCGCCTGGGTGGTGCCGACAAATACATCAACCTCACCGTCTGTGAGACCCTTCTTCTGGTTGGCACCGCCGTCATAGGGCACCACCTGCACCTTGCCGCCCTCCTGGGCCACCAGGGAGCCGAAGGTCAGGTGACAGTCAGACAGGGGATTTCCGCCGCTCATCTTCACACTTCCGCTCTTGGCCTTCTCCAGAATGCTCTCCAGACTCTGATCCGGTGTGGTGTAAACGATCCAGGTACGGTCATCGATGGTGCCGACGGGATACATCTTGCTGCGGTCGAAGTCCACTTCCTCGGTGCTGTACTCCTTGCCGAGGTCATGACGGTAGTTGACGCCGTAGCCGAATACCAGGAGATCCTTGGTGCCCGGATCCTCATCTGCGAAATAGGTTGCTGCCGCGAAGCCGTCACCGCCGGTCATGTTCTCCACGATGAAGTTGTACTTGCTCTGCTTCTCATTGGCTACCTGTGCGTACTTCCGGGCTACGATGTCTGCGGTACCGCCGACGCCGTAGGGGCAGATGATCTTAATGGTCTCGCCGCCGTTGCTGCTCTCCTCTGCTGCCGCAGTGTCACCGCTCGCTGCTGTGGTATCTGCTACCGCGCCGGAATCACTCTTCTGTACGCCGCCGGATACTGCGCATCCGCTGAGGGCTGCTGCCGTAAGAGACGCTGCCAGTGCCATGGAAATCAGTTTCTTCATAAATATTACCTCTCTTTTTTTTACCGGCTGTGCCGGATAGAATACTTGTCACTTTACCAGCAACGACATGCCGGAAATCAACAATAATATGTAAGTAAGCCGCATAAAGAACATTCGGCTCATGATTTTGTATAATCTGCTGCCGATATACATGCCCGCCAGCAGGAAAGGAACGGAAAGGATGCCTACCTTGATCGTGGAGGGCGTCCAGAGCCCGGACCGGATATCCGAAACCAGAATCAAGGTATTCAGGAACACCCAGATGGTGGAAATCGTGGCCCGGAAGCGATCCGTGCTTTTGATCTGCCGGGTGAGGTAGCCCACCAGCAGAGGACCGCCGCTGACAAAGAGCCCGTGGATCAGGCCGGCCAGCACCAGCACGGCGTAATTCTGAAGCCCGGGCCTCTGCCCCGCTTCCGAAGCGCCTGCATTATCCTCCTTCTGCTTCCGGAGTCCCCAGAAGCCGCTGAGCGCCAGCAGGATCACGAAAATCCCCAGCAGATGGTACAGAAGACTTTCCCGTCCGATAAAGAAGTGCCGGATATACACCGCGCCCAGAATGCCCAGGGTCATGATGATGACCACCCGGGCCAGCTCCTTCCAGTCCACGTTTTTGATGTTGCCGAAGAGGACGTAGAAGCCGGACAGGATCGCCAGCACATTAAGGATCGGCTTCGCCACGTCATAGCCCACCAGCATAAGTCCCGGGGGCATGGCGAGAATGGTTCCCGCAAAGCCGGTGATGCCGTGGATAATGTTGCAGACCAGGATCACCAGATAAAACGCAATTTCTCTCAGCATCCTTACGCTCCGTATTTTGCCCGTATCTCTTCAAAGAGGGACGCCCACTGAGAATCCCGGCGATAGAACACGGGAATCTGTCCCAGAGGTGCCGGCACCCTGTAGATGCCGCCCTGGTAGACCGTTCCGCTCCAGAGATGCACCCACTCCTCCTCGGGAAGGTAAACCTGCCACTCCTCCTGCGAGGCCTGCCATACCGGCGCCACCAGAAGGTCTCTTCCGTAGAGATACTCAAACTGCTCTGTATAGGCCTGCTCCTCCTCATAGTGCAGGAACAGCGCCCGCTGTACCGGAATTCCCTTTTCCGCGTTTTCCTTCACGAAATGCTTCGTATAGGGTGCCAGCATGGTGTAAATATCCACCAGTCTCGCCAGCTGCTGCATGCAGTCCGGGTCATCGTAGTACTGGAAATTCGTATCCGGCCGGTTGCCCTCATGGGTCCGCATCACCGGCATAAAGGCCGCCATCTCCGCCCATCGGAGGAAGACCTCCTTGGTTCTGCAATTGTCAAAGAGGGAGGTATAGCCGCCGATATCGCAGTGGGTGAGGCCGCAGCCGCTCATACCGGCACTGAGTGCCGCGCTGATGACGGTGCAGAGACCGTCGTGCCGACTGAAGTCCACGCTCTGATCACCGGCCCACAGCAGGGTACAGTACTTCTGGCTTCCCGCTGCCCCGGCCCGCATGAAGTAGACGATCTCGCCCAGCTTGCCGCTTTCCTTCACCGCGTCGTAATTGCATTTCGCCCAGAGCGCCGGCCAGTGGTTGTGCTCCAGCATGGGGCTTACACCGTTGGCGAGAACGATATCATCGGTGGGAAGATATTCTCCGAAGTCCGCCATCCAGCCGTCAATGCCGATATCGATGGAGTACTTCTTGATGACCTCGTCCTTGAACCACTGATAAGCTTTGGGGCTTGTCAGGTCAATGACGCCGCAGTCGAATTCCCCGAAGTCCACGAGATAGGTGCTGCCGTCACTCTTCTTCGCGAAGGCACCGACCTTCTCTCCTTCCTGAAAAAGCTCGCCGTCCTTCACGAGATAGGGATTCACATAGCCCAGGAACTTAATGCCCCGCCGGTGCAGCGCCTCGATCCGTTTCGGAAGCTCCGGATACATTTCCTTGTGATAATGCCAGTCCCACTGGAGACGCTTGCCGAAGCTGGTGACGCGCTTGCCACACCAGTCCTGGCACCAGAGACCGGAAACCTTGATACCGGCCTGCAGACTCTGCTCCAGAATCTCGAAGCTCCGCTCGCCGCCCTGGGCACCGATGATGAGTCCGTTGTAGATCCAGTCCGGAAGCTCCGGCTGCCGTCCCAGATATGCGGTCAGCTTTTCGAGAAGCGTCAGGAAGTCCTCGGCCCCCTCAAGGCGGATCAGCTTCGGCACATTCCAGGTCTGCAGCTCGTGATAGCCCGGCTCCCGGAAATCGAAATCGCCGTAGGCTGTGGAATCCATGTGCAGATAGTAGCGCCGGGAGGAAACATAGGTCGGCTCCGGGAAATTGGTGTTGTAGTAATCACCGCCGGCACCGCCGTTTTCCACATCGCTCCGCCAGGTAACGTAAGTCGTCTTGTCCCGGCCAACGCCCGGCTCACTGGTCCAGATGGGGAAGTGTCTTCCCTTCAGGTCGAAGTAGCTCATCTGCTCGCCGAGACCGTAGACATGCTCCGCGGGATCTGAATCTACCCGCAGCCAGAAGCGGTTCACGGCTCCGCTGCCGGAAACGGGCCGGAGCTCCACGGCACCGTTTGTCTCTGTGACATGAATGGAGAACGCATCCTCCAGCAGAAGAGAAATGCCGTCCCCTTCCTCCTGCACGGCCTGAAGCTTCAGACCTCTTCTCTCAATGAGATGATCCTCCAGCTTGAAGTTGCCCCGGTACATGTCTACCTTTTCTTCTCCATAGCCTGCATAAACCATGGGTGTATGTTCATCTGTATGCAGCAGTACCAGTCCTCTGTGGGTCAGGGTAAAGGAACGCTCACTCCATTGTATTTCCATGCTCTCTCCTTTAATACTTGAGCTCTTTGTTCTCTCCCAGAAGTCCCGGATAGGCGCCCTGCCTGATCAGCGGTTCCCGCTCCGGATGAGCAATCACCCACTTGTTCCGCTGCAGCAGCAGCTTCGTCTCCGGATCCGCGTTGCTTTCCTTCTCTGTGAGCGGTGTGTTGGTGCCTCTCGGCAGAATCACGATGCCGCGGAAGCCCGCCTCCTGCACACGGCAGGGAGAAAGATGCAGTGTGGTCTGGTACATCTCGATGGCCGTGCCCTTCGGCACATAGAACACCCGGGCATTTTCGAAGCGGTAGGTATTGTTCTCGATCTGCCAGGTGTGTCCCAGGATCATCATGAAATCCGTCACCGCCACGTTGATCTCGCTGCCCTTATGGTATTCGAAGCCGTTCCAGGTGCTGTTTCTGCCGTTGCAGTAGCCCACCTCAATCGGCATATCGCCGTAAACCTTCTTCTGTATCTCCTGCGTAACCGGGATGCTCTCCATCTCCGGCACACTGGCGACGTAGACATTACCACTCTCCGGAATCGGGGTTTCCTTCTCCATATAGGCGATGAGCTCTGAAAAATCGTAGCCCGTCAGAACCCGTCCGTAAGGCGCAAACTCCGGATCTGTCACCGGCTTGATCTCTACGTCATTGACCTCATTTAAGTGCTTCAGCATAGTCAGTATCCTCTTACGATCTTGAAGGTGGAGCGCCAGTCATCCGGTCCCATGCCTGCTTCCAGCGCCTTCTCGTAGACCTTCTGTACATTGGCCTCACCCGGCATGGAAAGTCCGGTTTCCTCTGCCAGCTTCATGCAGATGCCGACGTCCTTCGCTGCATTGGCCAGAGAAAAGGCTGTGGTATAATTCTCTGCCTCCAGGTTCTTCCACTGACCGTCCAGATAGAAATTCTGTCCGCCGCCATAGGAAATGGCAGTGGCATAATCCGCTACAGAGATGCCCTTCAGCTGTGCGAGGGACAGTGTCTCATTGACGCCGTTCTGAATCTGGGTCACCAGTGCGTTGTGGCAGATCTTCATCACGAGACCGTTACCGTTGCCGCCCATGCGGATGATATTTTCTCCCATATAGGAAAGAATCGGCTTCATGGCCTCACAGACCGCCTCGTCGCCGCCCATGTAGATGCCCAGCTTTCCGGCAATGGCAGCCGGCTTGCTCTTCACCACGGGTGCGTCCATAAACTGTGCGCCGGTGGCCTTCACCATCTCGCTGATCTCCACGGAAACGCTGGGGTCAATCGTAGACATGTCAATGCAGGTCTTTCCCGCACCCAGTACCGGCAGGATGGTCTTGTATACACTCATGGAATGCTCTGACTTCGGCACCATGGAAATGATGACGTCGCTCTTCTCTGCCAGCTCCACGGAGTCGCTGCAGGCCACAGCGCCCTTGGAGGCCAGAAGCTCTACCTTCTCCTTCACAAAATCGAAGCAGTAAACCGTATCGTCATGCTTCTTTACAATATTCTCACACATGGACTCGCCCATAATGCCGAGTCCGATAAAGCCGATCTTCATTCTCCGCCGCTCCTTTCCGCGCGTCCCCTGTCCTTACTCTGTGGCTGTGTTGTCCCAGGCGTTGCAGAAGGTGTCGATGCCCTGACGGGTATACGCATGCTTCATGCAGTCCTGATATACCGCAAGTCCTGTGGTGACAATGTCGGCACCCGCCACTGCGCAGTCCACAATCTGCTTCGGGGTACGGATAGCTGCACAGATGATCTCTGTCTTGCCGTAGAAGCCGTAGTTCTTATAGATGGTCACGATATCCTGGATGTACTTCCGGCAGTCCTCGCCGTTGGCTTCCTTCCAGCCGATGAAGGGCGACACAAAAAGGCTTCCGTTCTTTGCCGGGAAAATCGCCTGTGCCGGAGAGAATACGAGGGTCACATTGGTGCGGATGCCCTCCTTCTCCAGTGCCCGGGCAGCGGCAACACCGGCCTCGGTGCAGGGGATCTTGATGCAGAAGTTCGGGCTGATGGCCGATACCTTATGGGCTGCCTCAATCATCTCCTGGGTGTCATCCAGATGCGGGTTGATCTCCACGGATACCGGGAACTTGTCGATGCCCTCCAGGCCCTCTTCCTTGATCCAGTTTGCAATGTCAGTGATGGCGGTGAGGAAGGGCTTGCCGCTCAGCATGATGTGACGCGGATTGGTGGTCACACCGTCAATGCCGAAGGTCTTGTAGGCCAGCTTGATCTCATCCAGCTTTGCACTGTCCAGAAAATACTTCATAATACTTTGTCCTCCTTTTATTTCACGTTTTTAATCAATTATTTCGTGTCGCGTCGCACACAATGTTTCGTTCCTATTAAATCGTGAATTTTGCATGCCCGCAGCCTTGTTATGCGCCAATGTTATCGCCAGATTGCACAAATGTCAACGGAATCACAGCGGATTTTTGAACTTTGTGCGTATTGTTTAATACTTTGAATTAATTTTGGCACTTTTGACACTTCTCTGCTGTATTGTATTCTATTTTCCGCGGCGGTATAATTGCTTAGAATTGTTAATCAATTTATATAAAGGAGGCGACATGCCGGAGGGAATTGTCTTTAATGTGCAGCGCTTCACCATACATGACGGGCCCGGTATGCGGACGGAATTCTTCCTAAAGGGATGTCCGCTGCGCTGCCGCTGGTGCAGCAACCCGGAAAGCCAGCGACTTCAGCCGGAGGTCGGGGTCTACCGACAGAAGTGCATCGGCCGCCGGGTCTGCAATGCCTGCGCGGAGGCCTGTCCGGAGGGATCAGCGCTCTTCCGTTTTACGGTGGGCAGGCTGGCCGGGATTGACCGGACACAATGCACGGACTGTCTCCGCTGTCTTCCGGAATGTCCCTCGGATGCTCTGAAGCGCTGGGGCGAGAAAATGAGTGTCGAGGACTGCATGACACTGATCCGCCGGGACAGGGGCTACTACGAACGAAGCGGTGGCGGTGTCACGGTGTCCGGCGGGGATCCTCTGCTGCAGGCGGACTTTGTGGCCGCCCTCTTCCGGGCCTGCCGCACAGAAGGGATTCACACCTGCTGCGAATCCACGCTGCACGGCCCCTGGCGGGAGATGGAAAAGCTGCTGCCGGTAACGGATCTCTTCATATCGGATCTGAAGCACATGGATTCTGCGGTGCACAAGGAATATTGCGGTGCCGGAAACGAAGTGATCCTGCAAAATCTGGAAAGGCTCACAGCCACGGGCCGGGAGCTGATTCTCCGGATCCCGGTGATCCCCGGCGTCAATGATGACAGGGAAAATATCCGGGCCTCGGCGGATTTCATCCAGGAGAGGCTTCACGGGCGGATCCGCACGCTGCAGCTTCTCAGCTTCATGCGGCTGGGCGAGGAAAAGTACCGCTCGCTGGGGCAGTCCTATCCCATGGAGGGGCTCCGCTTCCGGCGCAGCAGCTTCCAGAAGCAGGTGGAGGCCATCGCGGACTATTTCCGAAGCCGGGGCATCCACTGCCTCGTGGGCACACACGAGAAGTAGAAGCAAAGACTTTACCATAAGAAGCATTAGGAGGTGCTTTATGACAACACACACGAAGGCATCCGGTACCGAGCCCTGCGACAAGGTCTACTGTCTCGGCTACCAGGTGCATCACGAGGACTGGTCGCCCTTCCCCCGGGTCAATCACCTGCGGCAGACCTTTCTGGACCGGGGCTATGACGTCGACGTGGAGCGGCTGCGCTATGTCACCGAGAGCTATCAGGCCAATGTCGGCGCGCCGAAGAAACGGCAGGTGTCCCTGGCCTTTGAGAAGGTGCTGGACAACTGTCAGATCTTCATCTATGACGAGGACCTCATTGTGGGAGACATCGCATCACCGGTGAAGGCCGCCCCCATTTACCCGGAGTTCAGCGTCAACTGGATCATTGACGAAATCCTCCACCACCCCTTCGAAGAGCGGGAACACGATCAGTTTTATATTCGAAATGACGCGGAGCGGGAGGAAATTCTATCGCTCTGCCGCTGGTGGCAGGGGCAGACGCTGGACGATTACATCAATGTGCGGCTGACGGAGGCACAGCTGAAGGGCAGCGAGGCCGGAAAGAAGATCTACCAGACCAACCTCTACCACTATGCGGGCACCGGACATCTCGCCATTGACTATCCCCGGCTCATGGCGCTGGGCTTCGGCGGAATCCGCGCGCAGGCAGAGGCAAAGCGTGCCGCCCTCTCCCAGCGGGATCCGGAATACAATGAAAAGCTGGAGTGGTACAGTGCCTCCATCCGGATGCTGCAGGCAGTGGAGCGCTACATTCTCCGCTACGCGGCGCTGGCCGATCAAATGGCCGCTGCAGAAACAGACGAGAAGCGAAGGGCAGAGCTCCTGACCATTGCAGAAACCTGCCGGGCGGTGGCTGCCGGTGCGCCCCGGAGCTTCCGGGAGGCGCTGCAGCTCTTCAATTTCGCCACCATGCTGATCTGTGTGGAGTCCAACGGACACTCCATCAGCTACGGACGCATGGATCAGTGGCTCTATCCTTATTATGAAAGAGATATCCGGGAGGGAAGGCTCACAAAGACAGAGGCCCTGGAGCTTTTGGAGGTGGAATATGTGAAGCTGAACTGCCCCACCAAGCTGAAGGATGCCGGGAGCATGGCGCTCCGGAACGGCCGGGGCTTCGGCGGTGAAAGCCTCACCGTCGGCGGCGTGGACAGGGCCGGCAATGATGCCACAAACGATCTCACCTTCCTGCTGCTGGAGGCCAGTGCCCATACCCGCATGATGAACCCCTGGCTTTGTGTTCGCATGCACGAAAATACGCCGGAGGAACTGCGCCTCAAAACCGTGGAATGCATCCGGGCGGGCTACGGTCATCCGAAGGTCTTCAACGACGGCCCTGCCATTCAGGGCATGCTGCGGAAGGGTATGTCTCTGGAGGAGGCCCGGGATTACTGCGTGGTGGGCTGCGTGGAAATCAGCCTGCCGGGACGGGAATACGGCTGGCATGATGCCGCCTATGTGAATACCCCAAAGATGATGGAAATGGTCCTGAACCACGGCCGCTGCCTGGACTGCGGTCCCCACTGTCCCCGCTGGGAGAAATGCGGTGCCCTGGGACAGCAGCTGGGACCGGATACCGGCGGTCTCGACAGCTATCAGAGCATGGAGGAGGTCAAGGCCAGCGTAGACAGCCAGTTTGAATACTGGACCAGCCAGATGTGCTCCAGCCTCTGCGTCATCGACAATGCCCACCGCGCCATGAAGCCCCTGCCCTATGTTTCCTCCCTCTTCCCGGACTGCATGGAATCCGGCCATGACCTCACGGAGGGCGGTGCCAAATACAACGGCACCGGACCCCAGGCCAGCGGCATCGCCACCTGCGCCGACAGCCTCGCCAGCATTTCCCAGCTGGTCTTCGAGGAAAAGCGCTGCAGCGGTGCCGAGCTGCTGCAGGCGGTGAAGGACAACTGGAGGGGACATGAAAAGCTCTATGCCTACGTGAACAGCTCCCATGTGCATCATTACGGAAATGATGACGATTACGCCGATCTTCTCTTCCGCTTCATGTTTGAGACCTACTGTAAGCATATCTACGGCCGGAAGAATCCCCGAGGCGGTCAGTTCAATCCCGGTGTCTATTCCGTCAATGCCAATGTGGCCATGGGGCTCAACACCAACGCCTCGGTGGACGGCCGGAAAAAGGGAGAGGCCATCTCCGACAACATGGGCCCAGTGCACACAGATTACGGCTCCCATGACATCAGCGGTCCCACTGCCATTGTGAATTCTCTCACCAAGGTGGATCACAGTCTGGCCAGCAACGGGACGCTCATGAATCTCCGCTTCCCGCAGGAGGCGGTGGCCGGCATCGAGGGCCGGGACAATCTGGCGGCCTTCCTGGAGGAATACATCCGAAAGGGCGCCATGCACGTCCAGTTCAATATCATGAGCGCCGCCACCATGCGGGCCGCGCAGAAGAAGCCGGAGGATTACAAGGACATGCTGGTGCGCGTGGCCGGCTACAGTGCTTACTTCGTGGAGCTGGGAAAACCGCTGCAGAAGGATCTGATTCAGCGGACAGAGCTTCACTTCTAAGGAAAGGATAAAATTATGAAAGCCTTCAATTTCAAGGTACCTCAGGACATTCAATTCGGCATGGGCAGCCTCAGCAAGCTGCCGGAAATTCTGGCAGAAAATCACTCCGACCATGTGATGCTGGTCTCCGACCGGGGACTGGAGAAAATCGGCGTGGTGAAGCGGGTGCAGGACATCATTGAGGCCGCCGGCATTACAACTGACGCCTATCTGGATGTGGTGCCGAATCCCACTGTAGAGGTTGTGAATGAGGCCGCAACGCTCTACAAGCGCTGCGGTGCCACCAGTCTCGTGGCCCTGGGCGGCGGCTCCCCCATGGATGTAGCCAAGGCCGTGGGCATTCTCGCGCGCTACGGCGGCAAGATCACGGATTATGAGGGCAACCACAAGGTTCCCGGTCCCATCGAGCCCATCATTGCGATCCCCACCACCGCCGGCACCGGCAGCGAGGTAACCGCCTCCGCCGTCATCACCGACACCAGCCGGAACTATAAGCTCAGCGTCTTCAGCTATGAGAACATTCCGAAGTATGCGGTCCTGGATCCCACCCTCATCATGAGTGCGCCGGCCTCCATTGCCGCCTCCTGCGGTGTGGATGCGCTGATCCACGCCATTGAGGCCTATATTTCCCGGAACGCTACGCCCTTCAGTGATGCGATGGCAGAGAAGGCCATGGAGCTCATCGGCGGCCATCTCCGCCGCTTCGTGGCAAACCGCCAGGATGAAGAGGCAGCCTGCGCCATGATGCTTGGCTCCACCTTCGCCGGCATGTCCTTCGCCTGGGCCCGCCTCGGCAATGTCCATGCCATGAGCCATCCCGTCAGCGCCTACTTCAACGTGCCCCACGGCGTGGCCAACTCCATTCTCCTGCCCAATGTTATGGAATTCAACGCCCTGGCAGACCACGGCCGCTATGAGGTGATCTACAACTACATCAAGGAGGGCACCGAACCCGCCATCGACTTCACCCCGGACATGCTGGTGGAGGAGCTTCGGCACCTGAATGCCCAGCTCGGCATCCCCTCCGGTCTCGCGGCTGCCGGCGTCACCGCCGACAAGATCCCGGCCATGGCAGACGACGCCATCAAGAGCGGCAACATCCCCGCCAATCCCCGGGCCACCACCGTGAAGGATCTGATCCAGCTGTACGAGAAGACTCTATAAATACTATTTTACCCGCTGAGCGATCCCGGCAATCACGCGGTACACAACATCCGCCTCTGCAGCGATGCGGCAAGCCACCCGGCCGTTCGCATCCCGGTACCTCCGGGCCTCCCGCTCCAGCGGCACGATACCGCAGCCCATTTCCTCTATGACAATGACGGCGCTTCCACTCTTCCGGCGAAGCGCCGCCATTGTTTTCTCCGCTTCCTTTATGGGGTCCAGTCCCGCCAGGAGCTGCTGCTTCACCCGAAGCTGGTAGTCGTCCAGCAGCTCCGCCTCCGGGAAATGCCCCCTGGCGAATTCGCTTTTCCCCTGGGCCTCCCCCCCGGTCAGCATGATGATTTTCATGGTTTTCTTCCTTCTTCACCCGTCATTGTTTGGCATCAAACGCCTATGAACCACTTGTCATACAATGTCAGCTAGTATTAGTCCAAACTAACGCACCTGCTCGCTGCACCTATCTGCCACAGCCCTACCGCAGCACCAGCTTCTCCAGCACCAGTGTCCACAGCATCAC
>CAVATZ010000006.1:53286-55055 GCA_963591655.1 Clostridiales bacterium | reverse complement strand
GCCCCAGGCAAAGGGGTTCGACAGGCAGATGCCGAGGTAGCCCAGACCGACTTTAACGGCCAGCAGGCTGCCGATGCTGCGGCCAAGCAGCTCGCCGACACCGGAAATCACCGCCTGCACGCTCTGCCCGTAGCCCTGCAGGGTATTTCGAAAAATCATAAGAAGCCCATGGAAAATGAAGAAAATGCTGATGACAGAAAGATACTGAATTGCGCCATCGGTCACAGCGGCCTCTGCCTCACCCAGCACCAGCGCGACAGCATAGGGCTTTAAGAAAAAGATCACGAGCCACACCACAGCACAATAACCAAGCTGGATCAGGCAGCCGTCCTTGATGCCCTGCCGAATGCGGTCGTGTCTTCGAGCGCCGTGATTCTGCCCCACATAGGTGGCCATAGCCATGCCGACACTCTCCATGGGGAGCGTAAACATCTGACGGATCTTCTCTCCCGCGGTCTGGGCCGCCACTGCTGTGGTTCCCAGGAGGTTAATGGCATCCTGCATAATGACCGCACCGATGGCGGAAACAGAATACTCAAAGCCCATGGGAAGCCCGATATAGGATAGACGTCCGCAGCACGGCGCAGAAAACAGCTGTCCGCCCCTGCGGAAATCCAGCTGCTCCTGACGTGCCGTTTTTCGGAAGAACCAGAGCGCACAGAGGACACCGCTGAGCAGCTGACTGAGAACGGTGGCAATGGCCGCGCCGTCCACACCCATGCCGAAGGGCACAATCAGGATGTAATCCATGGCAATGTTCAACAGGCTTGCCGCCAGCAGGAAGTAAAAGGGATGTCGGGAATCTCCCATGGACCGCAGCACACTGGCACCGTAGTTATAGAGCACCGTGGCCGGAATGCCAAAAAAGATGATGCGGATATATAATACCGCATCATCATAAAGCTCCGCCGGCGTATGCATCAGCAAAAGCAGGAAAGGTGCCAGCAGCGTGGTCAGCACCGTAAAGACTGCACCCAGAATCACGCAAAGCAATGCACCGTTAAACAGATATTTCCGAAGCCCATCCCTGTCTCCGGCACCGAAGGTCTCCGCCACCGGAATGCCGAAGCCCACACAAGCGCCCTGTATAAAGCCGAGGATCAGAAAATTCAGGGAATAGGTGGTGCCCACCGCGCCCAGTGCATTGCTGCCCAGGCAGCGGCCGACAATGACCGTATCGGCAAAGCTGTAGAGCTGCTGAAACACCGTGCCCAGCACCAGCGGCAGGGCGAAGCGCAGAATCCGGGGAAGGGGCTTTCCCTTCGTCAAATCGGTGGTACCTGAAGAACCTTTTGTAATCGCCATTTCTGCGCCTCCCATTGCCGCAAGCTATTGTTCAAGAATCATCATAACTGCCTTTAGATCTGTCCCATCAGCATCGGCAGTCCCAGGGACAGTGCCGGGATATAGGTCACCGCCAGCAGCGCCGCAATCAGGATAATGAAGTAGGGCACCAGCTTGGGCGCAACCTGCTCGATGGTAACATGGCCGATGCCGCATCCCACGAAGAGAACGGAGCCCACCGGCGGTGTAATATTACCAAGACACATGTTGAAAATCAACATTACACCGAACTGAATATCGCTCATGCCGAAGCTCTGGGCAATGGGCAGGAAAATCGGTGTAAAGATCAGGATGGCCGGGGTGATATCCATGAACATGCCGACAATCAGCAGGATAATGTTCATGAGCAGGAAGATGATGTACTTGTTGCCGGTCAGGCTCATGAGTCCGCTGGAAATGGCTGCCGGAATGCCGGAGTAAGCCAT
>CAVATZ010000006.1:0-52997 GCA_963591655.1 Clostridiales bacterium | reverse complement strand
TTGGCACCGATAAAGGCCACCACCATGCAGCAAAGTCCCATCAGAATGCCCGGAATATAGCCAGCCATAAACAAAGTAGAAATGGAGACACCGCCGGCCACAGTGGAATATACAATGAAGGCCGAAGTCGGCGGGATCAGCAGACCCGTGGGGGCAGAGGCAATGTTGGCTGCCGCAGAATATGCCGGATCATAGCCATTCTCCTCCTCGATCGGGCTGATGCAGCCGCCCATGGCAGAGGCTGCTGCCACAGAGGAACCGGACAGCGCGCCGAAAAGCATGTTGCCGAGGATATTGGCCTGGGCCATGGAGCCGGGAATCTTGCCGACAAAAAGCTGCGCAAAGTTGACAAGACGCTTGGCAATACCGCCGTTGTTCATGATGTTGCCCGCCAGAATGAAGAGGGGCACTGCCAGCAGAGAGAAGGACTCCACGCCGGAGTTCATCTTCTGCATGGTGATGAAGGTGATCTGATCCCAGGACAGTGTGGACATGGCGGTCACAATAGATGATGCCAGAATACCGATGGAAATGGGCACGCCCAGAAACAGCAGTACGCCGAATACGGCAAAGAGAATAACGGTTGTTAATGCAATACTCATTTGTCTGCAACCTCCTTGGACTCTACTTTTTCACCTGTGATGTCTTCATAGATGTTGATGATCTGCGCGAGCACAATGAATACACCGGAAATCGGCGCAATGGCATATACCAGGCTCCGGGGAATGCCCAACAGCGCAGAAAATTCGCGACTGGCAGAAACCGCCAGCTTGAAGCCGCCGATGGTGAACACGAAAACCGCCATCAGAAGGATCAGGGCGTCGATCAGCACCAGAACACCTGTATGGGTCTTTCCGGTGAATTTGTCCCGCAGCAGGGTCAATGACATGTGCTCCCGGGTCGAAAAGGCATAGGCTGCGCCGATGAAGCCGGTCCAGATCAGACTGTATCGCACCAGCTCCTCAGTGAACGCCACCGGGCTGTTCAGCACATAACGGGAAAAGACCTGAATCAGAACAAGGATGGTCATGAAGGACAGAAGAATTGCGCAGGCAATGCTCAGAATCCGGTCCATCCAGAATTTAATGCTGCCGAGTGTATTTTTCATGACTTACTCCTCCCCTCTGGCCTGCTCAATGGTGTCCATCAGCGTTTTCACACCGGGATACTGGGCTTCATAGGCCTCAATCATAGGCTGGGTTGCCTCCCGGAAGGCTTCCTTATCCACATCATAGACAAATTCCACGCCCATGGTCTCCTGCGCCTCCTTCACAGCCTCCTCTACAGCCGTATCCCACATGATCTTATGGGCATCGGTGGAGTCATGGGCCGCCTCCAGAATGCTCTGCTGGTCTGCCGGATCGATCTGCTCCCAGACCTTCTCACTCATGATCAGAACATCCGGAATCATGGCATGCTGGTCCACGGAATAAACCTTGCAGACCTCGCCGTGCTTTCCGGTGGTCAATGCCGTCTCATTGTTTTCCGTGCCGTCGATAATGCCGGTCTGCAGTGAGGTATACACATCACCATAGGACATGGCCACAGGAACACCGCCGAGATAATTCATCATATCCGTCTGGCTCTTCATATCCTGCACACGGATCTTCAGGCCCTTCAGGTCAGCCGGTGTACGGATGGCCTTGTCCTTTGTATAGAAGGAACGAGCACCGGAGGTATAGTAGGTCAAGGTCACGAAGCCGTCATCTCCGGTAGAAAGGAAGAAATCCTGCATCTCCTGGGAATCCATGACGTGATAGAAATCCTCTGTGTCATTAAAGATATAAGGCAGGCCGAAGGCATTGTACGCCTCGTTATAGGTCGCGAGACCCGGTGCCGACACCTTGGTCATGGCAATGACGCCGGCCTGCAGCTGCTCCATGTTTTCATTCTCACTGCCCAGCTGACCGTTGGGGAAAATCTTCACCTGCACGCGGCCATCGGTCTTCTCATTGACCTCCTCCGCAAACTGCGTCATGGCAATGTGCACGGTATGGGTCTCCGACAAGCCATGGGCCAGTGTCAGCACCAGCGGATTTTCCGTACTGTAGCCGCCGGCCGTGCTCGTCGTGTCCGCTGCGCCGCAGCCGGTCATGAGACCGACGCACAGCATCGCTGCAGCTCCGAAGGCTGCCATTTTTCTGAACATCATACTTTCCTCCCTCTTCCTTACATTCCGATCAGATCAAACTGCTCAAAGGACACCAGAACCTTATGATCCTGCTTCGGATTTTTGTACTTGATCTGCACACTCTTCAACCGCTGACTGTAGTACCAGCCGCTCTCTGCTTCCTCAAACTTGCGGCGATGCAGGAAATGCGGCAGCTCTTTTCCATCCAGCTGCACATAGAACGGAGACTTCTCCCGATGGATCATATCGAGATACATGGACTCCACCGCGGTCTCATAGCTGCCCGCATTGGTGAAGCGCACGATGGTCTTCACGCCGGCCTGCACGGAAATTTCGGTCTTCAGGTACTCACCTTTACGATAGTTGTTGCTGCGTCCGTCGTCCTCATACAGCATGAATTTCGAATCCACATCCGGCGCCATGAGAATGTCGAGGCACGTGGTCTTCTCCGTCATCAGATTGCGAAGCCGGTTGCCGCTCATGGGAATGATGGCACCGCTGCGCACATAAAGCGGAATGCTGCTCATGTCTACCGGCACCTGCAATGTCTGCCCGGGCATATAGGCCTCCCGGGTGTAGAAATCATAGAAGCGCTCCTTCTCATTTTCCGTCTTCGGCAGGTAAACCGGTCGGACGGTCTGTCCCTTTTCCACCACATTGGCCACCAGCAGGGAATCACCGAACATGAAATCCACACCTTCATCATAGGTGGCCGGATCGTTCTGGAAGACACTGAAGGTGGGCTGCCAGATGGGCAGGCCGCTCTCATGGGCCCGGGCCATCAGGGAATAGAGTGTCGGGCTGAGCCTGTAGCGGAAGTCAATGGCTTCCTTGATGTGCTGCTTCTGGTCGCTGTACATCCAGGGCTCCGTCACGGTATTGTCCGTGTTTGTCGAATGGATGGAGAAGCGGGGCTGGAAAATGCCGTTCTGCACCCAGCGCACGAAAAGCTCGCTCTCCGGTGCCTCACCGTAGAAGCCGCCGATGTCCGCACCGTTGTTGGATACGCCGCACAGTGCCATGCCGAGAATGGTGGCAATGTTGTATTTCAGACTGTCCCAATGGGTCAGGTTGTCGCCCGCCCACACCTGTGCATACCGCTGGATACCGGCATGACCGGAACGGCAGACGGAGAAGGGACGACGGTCCGGGTCGTACTCCTCAATGGCCTCATTGGACAGCTGACACATCAGATTGCTCATCACCGGCTTCATGGTGCCGATGGTGCTGCCCTTGCCCTCGAAGCTCACCTTCGCATCCTTATCCACCAGGGAGTCATACTCACAGTTGTCGTTCCAGATGGAGCGGCAGCCGTACTTGAGCAGCGCATCCTTGACATACTGCTTCCAATGCTGTCGGGTCGAAGCCTTCGTGAAATCGACGAAGAGTCCCGGGCCGCCCCACCAGGTACCCACGGCCAGGCCGTCCAGACCTGCATTGTCATCAGAGGCCGCCATAAACATGCCCTTATCCTTCATTTCCTGAAGAAGGGGATGCACCAGCAACATGCCGGGCTTAATGTTGGGAGACACCACGATGCCGCGCCCTTCCATCTGGGCAAACCAGTCCGCCGGATCCTTGAAGCGCTTCTTGTTCCAGGTGAAGGTGCAGCGCTTAATGCCCTCTGCTGTCTCCACGGCGCAGTAACCGGAGGAAAGCTGGAAGCCGTCGGCGGGAATGTCTTCTTCACGGGTGGTGTCGATAAATTCCAGCACCGCATCATCAGAATTTTCCGGCAGCTCCGGATAGTACATGGAGCTGCCCAGATATCCCAATGCCGCCTTCGGCAACAGGATACTCTTTCCGGTCAGGTCGGTGTAGCGTTCGATGATGTCCCGGATCGAGGGACCGGCGATCAGGAAGAGGTCAATGTCTCCGGCATCGGTCCGATAGGTAGAATAGCGATGCCAGTAGTTCCGCTTTTCCCGTCCCATGTTGAAATCACACTCGGCAGTGTTGTGGTAGAAGTATCCCACCGCCTGCTTCGTGCCCCGGTTCAGACGAATGTAGAAGGGAATGTGCTTATAGAGTGAATCCGTCTCCTTCGCGTTGTAGCCCATGGCATCTCCGGGAGCCATGTTCATGAATTTTTCGGCTTTGTTGATCTCGCCGGACTTTTCTCCGAAGCCGTAGAAGCAGTCATCCGCTTCGATCTGGCTCGCATGAATGCGGCGATGGTTGCTGTCCTCCCGGTAAGCAAGATCCGGAATGTCCGCATGCAGGAGACTGCCGTCCCGGTCATACACCAGCACACGGAAGGGCTTCTTTTCAATCACCACCTTCAGTCTGCGTCCCTGCAGAACCGCCTGCGCCTCTCCCTCGGTCAGCACTGCCTCTGCCGGCTGCACGCGCCTCCGGCAGTCTTTCATCAGTTCATCCGTCCGGGAATCCCAGGCCGTCATGGTCAGGCTGTAGGAAGCCTCGTCCCAGTCTCCGTCGAAGCCGGCGCGAATGCGCAGAATGTCATCCGTCAGGAACCAGATCCGCAGCTCTGCCGCGTTGGTCTCCACAGAATAATAGCCGCCGCAGTCCCGGACTGCGCCGCCCGTGTAACACACTTTCATAGATTGTCCCCCTTCATATTTTTCTTCCTTCATGGTCGCAATGCACATTGTTCTATACAAATAAGCATTATTCACAATTTTGCATTTAATCATTTGTATAAATTGTGTTATTTGCCCCACAATGTGCCATAATACTAACAATATTCATGTCAATTTTCCTATGCATTTGTGCTGTAAATCTTGCAAAATGTGATATGCTGTATTTATACAGAAACAATCCGGGTAACTGTTTGAAGGGATTTGCTATGCTTGAGAATAAAATGCCCCACTTCGTGGATTCCATCCTAACCCAGGAGGCCGCCGGTGCCGCCCTGGAGAACGGTCCGGTGACCGTAGGGCTCTATACCAATATTGAAAATGTCCAGTCCGTCGTCCACTCCCACCCCTACTACGAGATGATTCTGCCCGTCAGCGGCAGCATCGTGCGCTATTCCATCGGCGGCAGTATCTTCGACCTGCAGCTCGGTGAGCTGATTTTCTTTCCCGCGGGGATGTACCACTCCGGACTTTTTCACGTGACAGATACGGTATCGGACCGCCTCGTGGTACAAATCCATGCCGCGCTTTGGAGCCGGCTCAGCCTGATGACCGGGCTCAACAAAAACAGCTGGCAGCAGAACCTGGTGATCCTGGACGCCGAAGCCGTCCGGCACTGGGCGCTCCGGGGATTGCTGGAGCGTCTGGGCCACAGCTGCCGCCTCGACAGCAGCATTCGCGCCGCCGTGCAGGATTGCGAAATTTCCGAGCTTCTTCTGCTCCTGGATCACCAGCTGATGCACCAGGAAACCGCGGCCCCCGGTGCTTATAACGAGCTGGTGACCCGGGCTGTGGCCTACCTGCAGTCTCACTATACCGATCCCGATCTGACGGTCAGCCGGCTGGCCGGCTATACCTATACCAGCCGGGAGCATCTGTCCCGGGTATTCAGGGAATATACGCTGGAAAGTGTCCACAGCTATCTCACCAACCTGCGGATGCAGCACTGCCGCGATGCCCTCGCCATGGGCAGCAGCGTCCTGGATGCCTGCAATGACAGCGGCTTCAGCAACTACAGTAGCTTTCTGAAAAGCTTCCGCAGTCTCTACGGTGTAACGCCGACAGAATACCGGGCAAGAATCCGGCAGGGCAAGGACAGCCCCTGAAAAAGCGCGGTAAAATGGACAGCAAAAAAGGAGCCCTGCGGCTCCTTTTTTGTTATGCTTACTCTATCAAACGCGCTTCAGATCAGCGCCTGGATATCCGAAAACAATTCCTCGATGTCCTGGGCCTGGGTGGCCAGCACCCGGACACAGACGCCGCGCCGGGCCTGGGTGACGCCGGCATAGACCCGCGCATACCGGGGCGCTGAAAAATCCATGGACAATATTCTGGCCTCCGCCTCGGCATTGCCGCAGTAGAAGCAGCTGCCCTGGTGGGTATAGTCCCGATAGAAATAGCAGTTCTCCATGGCAAGCTCCGCCGGCTTCAGCAGTGTCCGGTCATGCCAGATCAGCTCCCCGTCATAAAATACACGCAGAAGATTTTCATAGTGCCGGAACCGAAAGCGCTCCCCCATGCCCACGCGTCCGGCCGTGAAAATGTCGGTCCACAAGAGCTCACTGTCCTTCTCCATGCGGATCTCGGTTTTCCCCCGGAAGTCGCTGTTCCGGAAGGGCACCAGCGCACAGGGACGATACCAGAGCGAGGCCCCGCTTTCCAGCGCCGCCGACATTACCCTACTCGCGAGTCCCGCCTCACCCATATCAAAGAGCTTGGTGTAGGACTGCTCCGTGATGAGGGTGCGGGAGCCTGACTGGCAGCGGATGTCATAGGAAAAGCTGTCGCCCGCCAGGATGCCGGCGGACGCCATCATGAGCATCAGCTGCAGCCGGTCGCCCTCCGTCCGGGGCTCGCCCAGCTTGATGGGTGCCGTAAAATAGGCGGAAACGCGGTAGGAACGGTCCCGGACCGGGTCATATCCCACGGTCAGCCTGAATTCCGAAGCCATAGGCTCAGACCCCCTCCAGCAGTGCGTTCTTCTTGATCCAGTCGATGACCGCATCCACACTGTCGCCCTGCATCAGGTTGGTGAAGAGGAAGTCCCGGCCCTGCCGCATTCTCTCGGAATCCCGGGCCATCACCTCCAGGCTGGCGCCGACCATGGGGGCCAGATCGGTCTTGTTGATGACCAGAAGGTCGGAGCGCGTCACACCGGGGCCGCCCTTCCGGGGAATCTTCTCGCCCTGGGCCACGTCGATGACGTAAATGGTCACGTCCGCGAGGTCCGGACTGAAGGTGGCGGACAGATTGTCACCGCCGCTCTCAATGAAAATAATTTCCACATCCGGAAATTTCTCCGCCATTTCCTCCACGGCCTCCAGGTTCATGCTGCAGTCCTCCCGGATGGCGGTATGCGGGCAGCCGCCGGTTTCCACGCCCACAATGCGCTCTGCCGGCAGCGCCGAATTCTTGATGAGGAACTCCGCATCCTCCTTGGTGTAAATGTCGTTGGTCACCACACAGATGGAATATTCCTTTGACATTTTCCGGGTCAGACGTTCGATAAGTGCCGTTTTGCCGGAGCCCACGGGCCCCCCGACACCGATTTTGACATAAGACATTTTATTCTCCTTAAGACATATATTGCCGGCTGTAGAGTCGTTCGTGCCGCATGCAGTGGATGTCGTTGGCCGCGGCAGAAATTCCCAGCTCGTCGATATCGACCACCATGGCCTGCGCCACAGCCTTCTGCAGCAGCGGCAGAGACTCATGCAGCACCCGCTGTCCCTCCAGCTGACTGAGGGGCACCAGCTTCACCGCATTGTTCACAACAGCAGAAATCACACCGTAGCCGTACATCATGAGAAGCTGCCGGCAGTCTATGCCCCAGGACCTTCCGTAAAGCCCCAGGACAATGGGATGGTAGCCCTCCCGGTACGCCTGCAGCGCCGGTGACAGCACCTCCATCTTCTCCAGTGCCTTCCGCAGGCGCTTGCCCATGCGCTGGCTGCCCTGACGCACCTCCCGGGGCAGCTTCATGGCTGCAGCCACAGCATCCAGCTCCGCAAGGTACACCGGCTCCTCTGCATGATGAAAGGCCAGCTGCAGCAGCCCCAGATCCTGGTAGGGAAACGCATACAGGAAGCCCTGCAGGTATTCCTGCAGGGTCTCCGGGGAGGTGATCCATTCCTCCGTCACATAGCTTTCCAGGCCGTTGGACAGGGTGAAGGCGCCGATGGGAAAAAAGGCGTCCACACTCTGCAGGATATGCAGGAAGCCCAGCTCCTTATCCATGATGATGTTCCTCTGCATGAGCATGATGATGCGTATGTGCCTCACCATGCGCATGCGTGTGCCCATCATGATCATGGTGGCCATGCTCATGTCCGTTGGCATCTCCATGACTGTGTCCGTGACATACCGTATAGTGGGTGAAGAGCCCCTCCTTCTTCTCCGGGGCAAAGCCCAGCTTCTGCAGATACAGGAAGGTGGGCTCATCATAGATCACCGTCACATGGTCCGCTTCAATGGCCAGCGACAGGTGCCGGTTGCCGAGCTCGAAGCAGAGCCGCCCCATCTTCTGCATGCTGTCCACCGGCGTCACCGTCAGGGTACAGGGCAGCTGCCGCACGGCGATGATCTTCTCCTCGTCCGCATACAGTACGTCCTGATCCTTCAGCGGGGAGGAGACGGTGATGCCCAGCTCCTCTCCCTCGGCTGTGGTCTTCCGCAGCAGCTTCTTCTCCAGCTCAAACCATTCCAGGGAAACCGTATCCACGCGTCTTCCCTGCAGCGGGAAATCCTGCAGATTTCCCAAGATTTCATTGATCCGCATAAGGCCTCCTCAGAACAGGAAATAACGCTGTGTCAGTGACAGCTCCTCTGCCGCCGCACAGGTGATCTTCTCGCCGTCTACCCGCACCTCGTAGGTCTCCGGGTTCACCTGGATGTCCGCGATGACATCATTGTTCTTCATGTCCTTCTTGCCGATGTCACGACAATGGCTCACCGGCAGCACCTGCCGCTTAAGTCCCAGTCGCTCCTTGATGCCGCTGTCCAAAGCCGCCTTGGAAACGAAGGAGGCGCAGGTATTGCTCCGGGCCAGACCGTAGGCACCGAACATGTTGGTGTAGACCACCGGCTCCGGTGTGGGGATGGAGGCATTGGCATCCCCCATCTTCGACGCGATAATGAAGCCGCCCTTGATGATCATCTCCGGCTTCGCACCGAAGAAGCGGGGATTCCAGAGCACAAGATCCGCCATCTTGCCGACCTCGACCGATCCCACATACTGGGATACGCCGTGGGTAATGGCCGGGTTGATGGTATACTTCGCCACATAGCGGCGGATGCGGAAGTTGTCGTTTCTCTCGCTGTCCTCCGGCAGAGCGCCCCGCTGCTTCTTCATCTTGTCAGCCGTCTGCCAGGTCCGGGTGATGACCTCACCCACACGGCCCATGGCCTGGGAATCCGAGCTCATCATGGAAAAGATGCCCATGTCATGAAGCACGTCCTCTGCTGCGATGGTCTCCGGACGGATACGGGAATCGGCGAAGGAAATGTCCTCCGGCACATTCTTATCCAAATGATGACAAACCATCAGCATGTCCAGGTGCTCATCCAGTGTATTCCGGGTGAAGGGCATGGTGGGGTTCGTAGAGGAAGGCAGCACATTCGGGAAGGCTGCCGCACGGATGATGTCGGGCGCATGCCCGCCGCCGGCCCCCTCGGTATGGTAGGTATGGATGGTTCTTCCCTTGAAGGCCGCCACCGTATCCTCCACACAGCCCGCCTCGTTCAGGGTATCGGTATGGATGGCTGCCTGCACATCGTACTTGTCGCAGACGGTCAGACAATGGTCAATGGCGTCCGGCGTAGAGCCCCAGTCCTCGTGGAGCTTCAGACCGCAGGCACCGGCCACGATCTGCTCCTCCAATGTGGAAAGATCCGAGGAATTTCCCTTGCCCAGGAAGCCGAAGTTCATGGGCAGCTCCTCTGCCGCCTCCAGCATCTTTTCAATGTTGAAGGCGCCGGGAGAGCAGGTGGTGGCGTTGGTGCCGTCGGCAGGGCCTGTACCGCCGCCGATCATGGTGGTGATGCCGCTGTAGAGGGCGGTCTCCACCTGCGTCGGGCTGATGAAGTGAATGTGGGTGTCCAGACCGCCGGCCGTGAGAATCAGTCCCTCACCGGCAATCACCTCGGTACCGGCACCTACAACGAGATTCTCGTCCACGCCGTCCATGATGTCCGGGTTGCCGGCCTTGCCGATGCCGCAGATCCTGCCGTCCTTGATGCCTACATCCGCCTTCACAATGCCCCAGTAATCCACGATCACCGCACTGGTGATCACCAGATCCGGACAGTCCTGATCCCGCACACGGCAGGACTGACCCATGCCGTCCCGGGCAGTCTTGCCGCCGCCGAACTTCAGCTCCTCGCCGTAAACCGCATAATCCTTCTCCACCTCCAGGATCAGAGAGGTATCCGCCAGGCGAATCCGGTCTCCCGTGGTGGCGCCGTACATATCTGCATATTTTCTTCTGCTGATCTTATTCATCTGCTTCTACCCCCTGAAAGCCATTCTCTGCTGCCTTCTTCAGTGCCGCTGCCTTCCGCGCCGGATCGTCCAGAGATCCCTCTACCAGACCGTTCAGACCGTAGCCCTCCCGGCTACCGCCGATCTCCACCAGCTGTACCCGGCGGGTTTCGCCCGGCTCAAACCGGACCGCATTGCCGGCAGGAATGTCGAGCCGCATACCGTAGGCCCTGGCTCTCACAAAGCGAAGCGCCTTGTTGACCTCAAAGAAATGGTAATGGGAACCCACCTGAATGGGGCGATCCCCGGTATTGGTGACCTCAATCTCGGCGGTATCCTTGCCGCGATTCAGTTCAATGTCGCCGTCCTCCACCAGCAGCTCACCGGGCACCAGTGCGCCGGCGGGACAGATGGGATTGTGGATGGTCACGAGCTTCGTGCCGTCCGGGAAGGTGGCCTCCACCTGGATCTCCGGAATCATCTCCGGCACGCCCGGCATGCAGTCCTCTGCCTTTAAAAGCGCCGCGCCCATGCTCATAAGCTCCGTCACCGTGTGGCCGTCTCTGGCCAGCTCCAGCAGCTCCGAGCTGATGTAGGCAATGGCCTCCGGATAGTTGAGCTTCACGCCCCTCTGCTTTCTTTCCTTTGCCAGTGTACCGGCCAGATGAAGCATCAGCTTATCTGTTTCCCTTGGTGTTAACCGCATTTTCCTTCCTCCTGTTCTCTTTTTATGATGGTTTACTATACGGGAGAAAGGGAAAACCCGTGCGGATTTTCCCTTTACTGCTCCTATAGCTTAGTCTGTCATCATGCGCTGTACCTCGGCCGGATCCATGTCCCTGGTTTTGCCGGACAGCACCACCTGTCCCTTCTCCATGACATAGAGGGCGTCGGATATGCCCAGCACAAACTCCAGATACTGCTCTACGATAAATACCGTGATGTCCAGCTCCTTGTTGACCCGCCGAATGGCATCCCCGATATCATGGATCACGGAAGGCTGTATGCCCTCAGTGGGCTCATCCAGAATGAGAATGTTGGGATTGGCCACCAGGGCCCTGGCAATGGCCAGCTGCTGCTGTTGTCCGCCGGAGAGGTCACCGCCCTTCCGCTTCGCAAACTTCGGCAGAATCGGGAAGAGATCGTAGATATAATCCGGCACCTTGCCTCTGCCGCCGATGGCCTGCAGCCCCAACTCCAGATTTTCCTGCACCGTCATCTGCGGGAAAATGTCTCTGCCCTGGGGAACATAGCCGATGCCCAGCTTCACCCGGTCATAGGTCTTCATTTTAATGATGTCCCTGTCCTGGAGAAGAATTCTTCCGGCAGGGGTCTTCACCAGACCCATGATGCTCTTCAGCGTGGTGCTTTTTCCCACGCCGTTTCTGCCGATGAGGCAGGTGATCTTTCCCTTTTCCGCCTGCAGGCTCAGTCCGTCGATGACGCGGCTTTCACCGTAATAGGCATCCAGTCCTTCCAGCTTAAGCATTTCTCTCACCACCTCTTCCCAGATAAACCGCCTGCACGGTCTTGTCCGCCAGCACCTCGTGGACGTCGCCCTCCATCAGGACCTTGCCCTCATGGAGCACCGTCACACAATCCGCGATCTGCTTCACAAAGTCCATATCATGCTCCACCACGATAATGGTGCTTTCCTTCTTGATCTCCTTCAGGAGCTCACCGGTGCGGAAGGTCTCCGGCTTACCCATACCGGCTGCCGGCTCGTCCAGCATGATGATCTCCGGCCGCTGTACCAGCTGCATGGCGATCTCCAGCCACTGCTTCTCGCCGTGGGCCAGGGAGCCTGCCGGAATGTTCTTCCGGCTCTTCAGCCCCACCTTCTCCAGTGTGGTATCGATCCACTCTGCCTCATCCTTTGTGGTTTTGTGGAAGATGGACTGCCATACGCCCTTGTTTCCCTTGAGGGAAAGCTCCATGTTCTCATAAACCGTCAGATTTACGAAAACCGAAGGCACCTGGAACTTCCGCACCACGCCGGCATTGACAATCTTGTACTCCCGCATGCCGGTAAGCCGCTTTTTCTCCCCGTGAAGCGGATAGAAGCTGACATTGCCGCCGGTGGGCTTGGTCTTCGCACAGATGATGTCCAGCAGTGTGGTCTTTCCTGCGCCGTTCGGGCCGATGAAGAAGTGAATGCTGTTGCGCTTCACATTGACATTCACATCCGTCAGTGCCTGAAAGCCATCGAAGACCACGGAAATGTTTTTGATCTTCAGAACCGTGTTTGCGTCTGCCATAATTATGCCGCTCCCTTCTCCGCTGCTGCCATGCCTGCACTGCCTCTGCCCTTGCTTTGGCTTCCGCTCTTGAGCTTTGCCAGCAGCGCCGGAATCTGATCCCGAACGATGCCTACGATGCCGCCCTTAAAGAAGAGGATGGTCACCACAAACAGAAGGCCGATGATGTACTGCCAGGTCTCCGCCATGCTGCCGGAGCTCAGGTTGTACTCACAGAGGTTAATGAGGAAGGCGCCGATGACAGCACCGATCAGTGTGCCTCTGCCGCCGATGGCCACCCAGATCACCATGGTGATGGAGTAGCTGATGGACATCTGTGTGGGAGTGATGGAGCCGTTGAAGTTGACAAACAGCGCACCGGCAATGGCTGCGAAAACAGCGGATACCACATAGATGAAGTTTTTGAAGCTGCTGACACGGTAGCCGGAGAAGTAGGTTCTGTTCTCTCCGTCCCGGATGGCGATGAGGAGCTTGCCGAACTTGGTATGCACAAGGTAAGCAGAAAGCCCGTAAATCACTACCAGGAAGGCCAGGGCCGCATAGAAGAGCACAATCAGATTTCCCTGGTTCTTCTCGCCCCGCAGGCTGCCCAGCAGAGACTGGATCTGGCTGATGCCGACATTACCGTTGGTATAGGGTGACAGGGCAATGAAGATGGAATAGGCGGCCCAGGTCAGCGCCTGGGAAATGATGGAGAAGTACACGCCTCTGACTCTGTTCTTAAAGATAAAATATCCGATGAGACCGGAAACCGCAAGCGGAACCAGCAGAATCATGAGAAATGTCAAGGGGAGGCTCAGGAAGGGCTTCCAGATCAGGGGGAGCTGTGTGAGACCGCCCACCTGCATGAAGTCGGTGATCTTGCCGTTGGTCTGCACCATCTTGAGATACATGCCCATGCCGTAGGCCCCCAGGCAGAAGTACAGGCCGTGTCCGAGGCTCAGGATACCGGTATAGCCCCAGATGAGGTCCAGACCGATGGCCACGATGGCGAAGGCCGTACACTTTCCGAGGAAAAGCACCGTGGTGCTCTTCACCGCCCCGTTCAGGAGGAGCACCGGCATCAGTGCCAGCACCAGAACAATGAGGGCAAAGCAAAGATTGCTGCCGCTTATTTTCTTCATTTCCGCACCTCCTTATTCATCCAGCGCTCTGCTGCGTACGGTAAACAGTCCCTGCGGCTTCTTCTGCAGGAAGACAATGATGATGAGAAGCACAATCGCCTTCGCAATGGAAGAGGATGTGATGGTCTCGAAGCCAATGCTGGAGAAGCCGATGATGCCGGAGCCCAGCACAGTACCCAGAAGCTTGCCCACACCGCCGAGCACCACTGCCATAAAGGTATTGACAATGTAGTTCTGGCCAACCGTGGAATCGATGGAGCCAAGCAGGGCGATGGCACAGCCGGAAATGCCGGCCAGTCCGGAGCCCATGGCGAAGGTCAGGTTGTCGACCCTTCTTGAGTTGATGCCCATGCACTGGGCCATCGACCGGTTCTGCATCACCGCCCGCATTTTCCTGCCGAAGTTGGTCTTGTACATGAGCACCCAGACCATCAGGAGGCAGAGCCCTACGAGGGCAATGATGAAGAGTCTCGTCAGTGACAGGCTGGTGCCGGCCACCTTGATGCTGCCGGAGAGGAGCTTCGGCGTGGTCACCAGCACACCCTGGGTACCGAAGATGGTACGGGCAGCCTGCTGAAAGATCAGGCTGACGCCCCAGGTGGCCAGGAGACTGTCGATCTCTCTGCCGTAGAGTCTGGAGACCACAAGGGTCTCCAGAAGTGAACCAATCAGAAAAGCAACCGCAAATGCAGCCAGGATTGAGACAAAGTAGCCGATATCTCCCGCGTCCTTCGAAATGTTTTTCTGGAAAAATCCCTGTACCATATATGTGGTATAGGCACCGATCATCATAAATTCGCCGTGGGCCATGTTGATGACCCGCATCAGGCCAAAGGTGATGGCCAGGCCCAGGGACGCCAACAGGATGATGGACGCCAGGCTCAGGCCGTTAAAAATGAGATTGATCATGTTCTCCCTCCTGCTGCTTGCTTCTTTCTTACTCGATCGGCTGTACGCCGGCTGCCACTGCCCAGTCATAGGTGGTGAGGTACGGATCCGGCTCTACCGGGCTGTCTGTGGAAGATACCTCATAGATGAGGCCGTCGTCTGCCACCTGGCCGATTCTTACTGTCTTGGAGATGTGCTGATTCTCGCCGTTCACAGTGATGGTGCCCTCCGGTGCCTCAATGCTGAGACCGTCCAGTGCCTCTCTCACAGCGTCGGTATCAAAGCTGCCGGCCTTCTCGCAGGCTGCCTTCCACATGTATACCGCATCATAAGCTGCCTCTGCCGGGTCGGAGGTTACACGATCCTCACCGAACTTTGCCTTATAAGCCTCCACAAATTCCTTGTTCTTCTCGGTATCTGTGGTCTGGTAGTAGTTCCAGGAAACCAGGTTGCCCTTCAGGATGTCGGCACCGATGGTGGCTACCTCTTCCTCTGCGATGGAGAAGGACATGGACATAATGTCATCAGAGCTGATGTTTCTGTCGGCCAGCTGCTTGAAGAAGGAAACGTTGCCGGTACCGTTCAGGGTGTTGATGATGACATCCGGCTTTGCCTCTTCGATCTTGGTGATGATGGAGGAGAACTCAGTCTGATCCATAGCGGCATATTCCTCACCCACTACCTCAGCACCATCGGCTGCCTCGATCTGGGCATTGATGATCATGTTGGCGGTTCTGGGGAAGACATAGTCGGAGCCGATCAGGAAGAAACGGCTGTAGCCCTCATCCAGCAGGTACTCAATGGCCGGTACGATCTGCTGATTGGGTGCGGCGCCCATGTATACAATGTTCTTGGAGGACTCCATGCCCTCATACTGTACCGGATACCAGAGAAGATTGTCGTAATCCTCGAAGATCTGCTTCACTGCCTTTCTGGAGGAGGATGTCCAGCAGCCGAATACGGTGGCTACCTCATCCTCGCCCAGCAACTTCTCTGCCTTTGTGGCAAAGGTGGACGGCTCGGAGGCACCGTCCTCCTCGATGTACTCGATCTGCTTGCCCAGCACACCGCCGTCTGCATTGATCTCCTCGATGGCCAGCACCTCGGCATCCCGAACGGAGCCCTCACTGATGGCCATGGAGCCGGTCAGGGAATGCAGCAGACCGACGGTAACGCTGCCGCCCTCAGAATCTGCCGCTGCCTCTGTGCTGCTGCCCGCTGCGCCGGTGCTGTCTGCACTGCTGCCGCTGCTGCTTCCGCCGCAGCCTGTCATGGAAACAGCCATTGCACACGCTGCTGCCATTGCCGTAAGCTTCGCCCATGTCTTTCTCATAATTTTCTCCTCGCTCTTTCTCTTCTCTGTGTCCGCCTTCTGTCCCCCGGCCTCAGCCCTTCGCTGCTGCCTCCTTCTCGTTCAGAAGTGCCATCTTTCTGTCCTTGTAGTAGCAGATCAGATCCACACACTCGTCGTAGCCCAGACGCTCACTGTTCAGTGTCATGTCGTAGGCCACCGGATCCGTCCACTTCTCACCGCCGGTGTAGTAGCTGTAGTAGTCCGAACGGTACTTGTCGGTCTGGTAGATCATCTGATCGGCTTCCTGCTTCGTCACATCCAGACGCTCCATAACCGCTGCCCGGCAGGCTCTTCTGGGTGCCTCCACATAGACGCTGACCACATTGGGTGCATCCCGCAGGATCATGTTGGCACATTTGCCGATGATGATGCAGGACTCTGTCTTCGCCAGCTCCCGGATGATCTTCGCCTGAATGTTGAAAAGGTTCACATCCGAAACGAAATCCCGCTGGCTCGGCTCTGCGATCCGGTTGATGTTCGGAAACATCTTCAGGGCCATGGCAAATTTCTTGCCCTTCAGCTTCTCATCGGATTTCACAAACAATGACTCGCTGATGCCGCTGTACTCCGAGGCCATCTGCAGGATCTGCTTTTCGTAGCAGGGGATGCCCAGCTTCTGCGAAAGCCGGATGCCGATTTCCTTGCCGCCGCTGCCGAAGCCTCTGGCAATGGTGATGACGTAATTGTCCACTTCTGTCCTCCTTTCCTCTTAGACAGAGAAAGGGAGCCGGTTTCCTTTCGGAAATCGACTCCCTTGCCGTCTCTCTGTCTGATGCGGATACGATACCATGGGATTTCGAAATCGACAACCGGATATTTCCGGCTTTTTACCCGAAAATTCCGACCTATCTCTTATTTTCCAGACTTTTCCGGTACTGCACCGGCGTCATCCCGGTATATTCCCGGAAGAGCTTTGTGAAGTAATCCGCCGTCTTATACCCGAGCTTCTCACTGATCTCATAGACCCGGTCCTCGGTCTCCGTCAGCAGACAGCGGGCATACTCCATCTTGTAGCGGAGCACGAAGGCATTGAAATTCTCTGTCATCTGCCGCTTGAACAGCCGCCCGAAATAGTCCGGGCTCAGCTTAAATTCCTCGGAAATATCGCTTAGATTTATGTCCGTATGCTCAGAAAAATACGCGATCAGTTTCTGCACAAAGCCGGCAGACACATCCGCCCCGCAGTCCCGGAAAATACGTTCCGTCAGGGCCGGCACCTGCGAGTCCTCCAGCTCCTGCCGGATGTTCTGAAGGCACTCCTCCAGGGCCTCCTCCGTCACCGGCTTCAGAAGATAGTCGCTGGCCCCCAGCTGCATGCCCTGCCGCACATAGTCAAACTCGTTGTAATTGCTGGCAATGATCCGGATGCCGCCGACATTTCTCTTCTTCAGCTCCCGGAGAAAGTCAAGCCCGTTCATCACCGGCATCATGACATCCACGAGAAACACATCAAAGTCCTGTCCCTCCAGCAGCGCCAGAGCCTCTCTGCCGTTTCCGGCCTCCGCCGCAATCGAGAAGCCCTCCCGCTGCCAAACGCTGAGCTTCCGGTAAAACAGCCGGTTGGTGCGGTCATCCTCCACAATCAGCACTCTGTACATCCTATCCTCCTACGTTAAGCATAATCCTGCATCTTTTCCAGCACGATATCCAGCGCCGCATACAAGGACGCCAGGTCCAATGCCTTCCCCTCCCGCAGGGCCGCAAGGTTCTGCGCCGCCGCGCTTTCCAGCCTTCGGCAGAGAAGATTCCCACTGACCCCCTTCAGCCGGTGCAGCTCCTCCTCCATGGTCTTCCGGTCGCCCTTTTCCCGGGTCTGCTCCAGCCGCTCCCGGAAGCCGACATTATCCTCCAGGAAAATGTCGAAAAGCTCCCGTACTGCCTGCCGGTCTCCGCCCAGCTGCGCCTCCAGCTGTCCGAGGGCAATGTCTTCGTCCCCGCTGTCCGCCGCGGGCAGAGTTCCCTGATAGGCCGCCGCTTCCTCCGTATACTTTTCGAGAAGCTCCTGCAGCCGGGGAATGGGAATGGGCTTTGTGAGATAGTCATTCATCCCCGCCGCCTGCAGCTTCTCCTCCACCTCGGAGCCGATATTCGCGGTGAGCGCAATCAGGATGAGACGTTCGCCGCCCGGCTGCTGCCGCAAAAGCTGTGCCAGATCGTAGCCGCTGAGCACCGGCATGGAAATGTCCAGGAAAATGATATCATACGGTTTTTCCTGCACCCGCTGCACCACCTTCTCCGGATCCGATTCCGTGTCGGCGGTATAGCCGAACTTGTGCAGAAGCTCCGACTCCAGCACCAGGTTGATCTCATTGTCGTCCACAATCAGGATGGACAGCTTCCGCTTTGCCGGCTGCCGTCCCGGTCTGTGCTTCCGCTCCCGGGACTCCGGCCGCCCGTAGACAAATTCCATGTCGAAGAAAAAGCGGCTGCCGGCGCCTGCCTCACTTTCCAGCAGCAGCGTATACTGACCGTGGCTCATCTCCTCCACCATTTTCCGGCAGATGGGAAGGCCGAGGCCCGTGCCCCCGTATTTTCGGGTAATGCTGCCGTCCCCCTGGGTGAAGGGCTGGAAAATGCTCTGCTGTCGGTCCCGGGGGATGCCAATGCCGGTGTCCTCCACCGAGAACTCCAGGACACACCTTCGCTCGCCCTCCATGAGAATCCGGATGCCCAGGGTTACGGTGCCTTCCTTCGTGAATTTGAAGGCATTGTAGAGAAGGTTGGTGAGCACCTGCTTCAGCCGCAGGGGATCCCCGTAAAGATATTCCGGCAGGGTCTCCGGAATGTCCTGCCGCAGCTTAAGTCCCCGCTGCTCCGCTTCATTTTCCAGCATGGCCTGAAGATCCGTCAGGATGGCGCGAAGATTGAAATTCTTGTCCTCAAAGGTCATGCGGCCGGCCTCCAGCTTCGCGTAATCCAGAATTTCGTTGATCTCCTCCAGAAGGATGTCCGCGGCCAGCTGCATGTTCTCCGCATAGCGCCGCTGGGCACCGGACAGCCGGGTATCCTTCAGAAGATAGAGATAGCCGGAGATGGTATTCAGGGGCGTCCGCAGCTCGTGGGACATCTGGGTCAGGAACTGGCTCTTCACCTGGCTGGCCTTCTCCGCCCTGCCTTTGGCCTCGATGAGCTCCTTCTCGATGCTTTCCGACTTCGCGAGCTCCGCCAGCATGTCGGAGGACAGGGCATTGAACTCCTCGGCAAACTGCTGCAGCTCCCAGACCCCCTCCGGCTCCACAAACATGCGCCGCCGCCCGTGCTGCCGCTCGATGAGCTTTTTGTAGCGCACCACAGGGCGGATATACCAGGCCTGGAACAGAAGGATCAGCAGCAGGAGGATGCCCATCTCCCCGATGCCGCAGGCGGTCTGCAGAAGATAGGCCCGATCTGCTTCCTGCCGGGCCGCCGTGACGCTCTGCTGCAGCCGCTGACTCATGGTGCTTTGGAAGCGCTCGATATAGGAATCGATCAGCTTTTTATAGGTAAGATAGGGGCTTCCATAGAGAATTTCGATGGATCGCCGGTCCTTTTCCGGCTGCCCGCAGGCATAGTCCGGCTCCAGCGGATAGCTTAGGACATACTGTATCCAAGCCTGAAAATCCGCGGCGTCCTTCTGCGTCTCTTCACCGACGCTGCTGCCGTCTCCGCTATCGGCGAGAATCTCCGGACCGAAGACATTGGCCGGATCTGCATCCGTGCTTTCCAGCTTCAGGCGCATGGCGCTGATCTCGATATGCATGAGAATGTCGGAAAAATACTTGGCACGCTCCAGGTCCCATTTCTCGCCATTGGGCAGCGGCAGATCCTCCAGTTCCTGGATCACCTCCTCCCGGTGCTGGTCTACCTCCGCCTCGTTCCAGTAATTCCGGAAATGCGCCGGGTCCCCCGTCACCGCGTAGAGGCGCACCTCGTTGGTGAGATAATCCGCGCTTTCCTTGAGGCGGGCGGCCATCTTTTCATAGCTCAGCTGCTCGTCATAGGCGCGCTGCAGGCGACGGCTGCTGTTCATCTGGAGCTGATTGCCGGAAAGCACCAGTCCCAGCTCCAGCAGCGCCAGAAGAAGCACCACCGCGGTGATGCATTTTGAATTGCGCCAGCTGCCTTTATGCTTCATACTCTGTCCCCTTTGCCGATCCTGATCCGGTTAAAAAATGGTAACTGTTTAGCGCCATACCTCTCCGTTCAAAATTGCCCGCTGCAGCCGATCGCCCTCATAATACAGCTCCAGATGAAAGAAGGGCTCATTCCGGTTCAGAAGCGTGAAAAAGAGCTTGTCGCCCTCCCAGATGGGAAGCGCCGGGATCCGGGTCTTCGGCACCCACTCCAGCACGCCCTCATTGCAGGGGATTTCCGTGCCGCTGTAGCGGGTGGCGGTGAAGAGATG
The DNA here is from genome assembly GCA_963591655.1 of Clostridiales bacterium. Classification (GTDB taxonomy): domain Bacteria; phylum Bacillota; class Clostridia; order Lachnospirales; family Lachnospiraceae; genus Oribacterium. The sequence continues at coordinate 32,779 of CAVATZ010000006.1, read as the reverse complement.
CATCCGTTCTGCCGGATAGGGCGGGCAATAGAAATCCACGATCCCGCGGTAGTTCGGGTCCAGCAGCGTGAGGCCCGTTTCCTCCCGGGTTTCCCGCAGCACACAGGCCAGCGCATCCTCTCCCGGCTCGAACTTTCCGCCCACGCCGATCCATTTGTCGTGGTTCACATCATTTTTCTTCTTTACCCGGTGCAACATGAGATAGCTGTCGTCCTTTTCGATATAGCACAGTGTAGTTTGCAGTAAGATCATGGGGTGGTCCTCCTTATTTTTCAAAGCACTCCCCTGTCTTCCCCATCTTGCTGAGAATCAGTCGCTTATTTGTTTCTGTCAAATACTGCGGATTCAGCTTTTTCTTAGCATAGGCAAGGTAAGTGCCCTTTGTCGCATTAATCAGAACTGCCGTAAAAAACCTTTCCCAGCTTAAATATTCCCTGCTCTCCACATAATCCGATGGCTCATCCAGCATTATCCCTATTGATGTGCTTTTGAGAACGCCGGATGAAAGAATCAGCCACTCAAAAGACTCAGGAAGATACAGCACCGCTTTTCTTCCGTGCCGAATCAGCTGCAGCACTCTATCCATTTCAGAACCAAACGCCGCTCCATCCGCAATGATCATAATACGCTCGTCACTATGGGTATTCAGATAATGGAATACATTTGATTTTCCATTCATAGACTCGCAACCCATACCCTTTTCCCGGCATAATTCTGAAAAGAACTGATAGCCCGAATTGCTGTCTTCCGTAATGACCACATCTGCCAGCATCTTATCCCGAGACAGATCCGCACCATACAGTCTGTAAAATTCATGAAAGCTCTGCTTCAGCGTCCCATATTTGCCGGAGGTGCGAATTCCATAGATTTCCTCTACACTATAGGGCAATGCCGGGAGCGCCTCCCGTGTTACAATGACATAGTAGTTGTCGGTTTTCTGAATTTCGCCTGCAAAGTCTGTCGTCTTGATAAATTCGTTTCCTTCATCAATGAAAACGATGCTGTCTTCTATACCGGCCAGCTGATCCTTCCACAATGCGCCCTCCAGTACATAGCACTTCTTGTCACAGTGCAATTCTACCGGAGAACCTGACGGGTTGTTAACATAATCCCGAATCATCTCCACCAAGGTTGTCTTTCCTGTCGCACTGTCTCCCTTTATGATGGTGAGGTTTCGACGAACTTCAAAATCGTACCGTAAGCGCTTGGTTGAAACAATAACCCGATGCTTTCCCTTCATACTTCAGTGCCTCCCTCATACATACTCACCGGCAATGGATACCAGTTCGGCCATGTTGTGTACAATCTGATCTGTATTCATAATACGAATGCTGAATGCATTTTCTCCAAAATCCATGAGATGACGCAGATTGATCGTTCGATCCTCTGATTCTGCTACCCGCAGCAGCCACTTGGCACAGTTGTCCCCACAGGTTGAAGCATTGAACACCTTTTCCTTCTCAAATTTTACGAGGATTAATGTCTTCACTCCGCCGGACAGACTCACAGGCGGTATCTTTCCCAACACAGGGCTGTCAATCACACCACTATCCAGCACTTCAGATCCATCCACATCCCGAATCATTTCTTTCACGAAGGGATCAATAATCCATTCATCCTCATAGTCATACTTGAAATAAGCCGCTGTATTGTATACAGCATCCTTCATGTCCCCATAATATATATTCAGCATGCACTTACCTCCTGTTTCAACAGATACCGTTTCAGCAGAAATGCGCAGAAATGAGGAAATGTCACGATATTGTTCGCCTCGCCGACATTTCCGCTGACAAACTTTATGCCCCACCTGATATCACTGTACTTGTCACTGCTTATCAACGTCTGCAGCGTCTTCGCTTTTGCCGATCCGGCCTTCACTTCCACCGGAATCAATGACTCCATGTCTCTCACGAAGAAATCCTCCTCCAATCTGGAGTCTTCTCTTCGGTAATAGTATAGCTCATATCCCTGCTTGACCAATGCCTCCGCTATAAAATTTTCATACAGAGCCCCTTTATAGGTGCCCAGATTCCGATTGACACGAATGTCCATCTGGTCCTCATCATCCAGCATAGCAATCAGCAGACCAGTATCCGCGATATACAGCTTATATTTGTCTTCGTCATAATTTCCCTTCAGCGGAAGCTCCGGTGTCTGCAGACAATAGCATCTATTGACAATCCCTGCATCCACCAACCAGTCAATACAGCCAAAATAATCCTTAAACCTGGCGCCCTTCGCCACCTTCGAAATCTGGAATTTCTTATTGTCCTGCCCCAGCTGCGGTACAATGCGGCGGAAAACATTTAAAATTCTAGTCTGGTCCAAGCCCTCTGCATACTTACGCATATCCTCCTGATAGTCATTCAAAATTTCCCGCTGAATATCCAGTACGCCCTCAAAGGTATCCTGCGCCAAATATTCCCGCACCACCGCCGGCATGCCGCCCAAAACACAATAATCCAGAAAAAGACGCTGATACACCTCCAGCTCCAAATCGGAAAAAGGAACCTTATCACGCATATGCTGCAGCATATCGCCGATCTGTTCTCTGTACCCCTTTGCCCAAAGAAATTCTTCAAAGTCCAGCGACCGCATAATATAGTCCGTCTTGTAACCTACACTGACGCTCTCGATCCTGTGATACTGAATGCCCAGCAGGGAACCGCTGCAGATCACGTCAAATCGTCCGTCCTGTTTAAAAAACTTGAGGGACGTGGCAATTTCCGGAAATTCCTGCAGCTCATCAAAGAATATCAGCGTCTTGTCCGGCGTGAATTTCTTTGACATATCTATCAAACTGATATTCTTAATAATGCTTTGCGGCTGAAACCCATCTGCAATGATCTTCTTATAAATAGGCTCATCTACGAAATTGATTTCCACAAAATTCTCATAATTCTCACCGGCAAATTTCCGGATAGATTCCGTTTTTCCAATCTGTCGCGCACCCTTTATGACCAAAGGCTTATGGTTTTTATTGGCTTTCCATTCTGCCAGAAATCTGTCTATTTTTCGTTCAATATACATACCGAACCCTCCGTTCTTTCCTGTATCCTACAAAAAAATGAGCGAATATTCAATCATTCCAACAAAAAAATGAGCGAATAATCGACTCTAAGCACAAAAAAATGAGCGAATACCTCGTTTAACAACAAAAGAGGCCCACCACACAGCGGCAGACCTCTTCAATATCATATCCGTCAGTCCGGAATCCTTCTTATTTTCCCCAGACCTCTTCTGCAATTTCCTTGACAAGGGCCAGCTTCGCCCACTGCTCTTCCTCCGTCAGCTTGTTGCCGATCTCACAGGAGGCAAAGCCGCACTGGGGGCTCAGATACAGCCGCTCCAGTGGAACATACTTTGCGGCCTCATGAATTCGCGCAATGACCTCCGCCTTGTCCTCCAGCGCCGGTGTCTTGGTGGTCACAAGTCCCAGCACGACCTTCTTCTCACCGGAGACCTTCGCCAGCGGTGCGAAACCGCCGGAGCGTGCGTCGTCATACTCCAGGTAGAAGGCATTGGCATTCTCCTCACCGAAGAGCAGATCCGCTACGCCGTCATAGGCACCGGAGCTGAAATAGGTGGAGTGGTAGTTGCCGCGGCAAACATGGGTATTCACCGCAAGATCTGCCGGTGCCTGCGCGATAACCTCGTTGTTCAGCTTCAGGATCAGTCTCTTGTACTGCTCCAGCGCCTCGCCCTTCCGTCCGGTCAGCGCCTCCGCCAGCTTCGGATTCACCATGCCGCCCCAGACGCAATCATCCAGCTGCAGATTCCGGCAGCCTGCCGCATAAATCTCCTGCACGAATTCGCCGTAGGCCTTGATGACATCCTCTGCAAAAGCCTCCTCGCTGCCGTAGATGGCCAGCGTATCCTTCAGCAGCTCCGCCCCGGTGAAGTAGGCATAGAACTGTCCCGGAGAAGGAATGGTCTGCTTGGCCACTGTATTCTCATCCTCCAGCGCCTTCACAAACTTAAAATGCTCCACAAAGGGATGGCTTTTTACAGAAATCCTGCCCACCATATAGGTATCATCGATCATGGCCGCTTCCGCGTTGAAGGTGGTGTTTCCCTCCACCGTTTTCCGGTGTTCAATGCCTTCGAAGCCCCACATGAAATCCAGATGCCAGGTGGACCGGCGGAACTCACCGTCTGTGATCACATGGTAGCCCAATGCCTTGATCTTTCCCACCAGCTCACGGATGCAGTCATCCTCCACGGCGGTCAGGCCTGCCTGATCCAGCGTACCTGCCTCATAGGCTCTTCTGGCCTCCTTCAGGCGCGCCGGGCGCAAAAAGCTGCCGACATAATCATATCGAAAGGGTGCATGTAAATGGCTCATCTTATTTTCCTCCGCTTTCTTGTATAGACCGAGTGTAACATGCCCCGTAGATTCCGGAAAATAGTTATAAAACGCTGTTTGTCATAGTTTCAAGCTATGGCAGCACCTGCAGCCGAAGGGTAAAGCAGGCGCCGCCCGCATCGCTGTTTTCCGCCGAAAGCATTGCCCCAATATTCACCGCGGCAGCATGGGCAATGGCCAGGCCGAAGCCGAAGCAGCCCTCGGCGCCCTTATAATGCCGCTCAAAAAGATGAGGCAGCTCCTCCTCACGGATGCCGTCCCCGTCATCCTGAATTTCCAGACGTACCCATCCCTTCTCTGCACCGTCCTTCGGTGCCTCCTCATAAGCCGCCCGGATCTGAATTTCCTGATGCGCATAGCGCAGGGCATTGGAAAGCAGATTTTCAAGAATCTGCTCCAGGGCTTCCTCATCTCCCAGTACGGCCGGCAAATTTTCTATGCCGGTCAGTCGGATCTGAATTCCCTTGCTGAGCGCCAGTCCGTTCATGCGCTCATAAATCTCCCGAAGAAGCTGCTCCAGCGCCAGGGGCTTCAGGTGCAGATTTTCCCGACTTTCGATGCGGGACAGATTCAGCAGTCCCTCGATCAATCCTGTCAGCCGTATGCTTTCCTCCGATATGATATGTGCCGCATGCACCGGATCCTCAAATACGCCGGTTTCTATGCCCTGGGCATATCCGGCAATGGACATCAGCGGCGTCCGCAGGTCATGGGAAATATTCTGATAAAAATGCTGCTTGGCGTTCTCCGCATGCCGCAGCTTCTCCGCCATCTGATTCATGGCACTGCGCAGCGTCTCCAGTTCGATAATGTCGAAATGTGTGTCGATGTGTTCAAAGCTGCCCCGGCCGATCCGCTCCGTTTCACGGCAGAGCCGCTCCAGCATTTTGCTGATGGTTCTGGCATGATGAAAGAAAAGTGCCGCCAGAATCAAGGCCGCTGCAAAGGAAATCAGAAGGACGGTGCGTTCTGCTGCCTTCACCCAGAGTCCGATGTCGGAAATCGGACAATACGTGACGAGATACTGCATCTCCCTTGTCCCGTTGGGCAGATGAAGGATACGGGTCAGATATGCCTTCCCCTCGTCAGTTTTTAGCTGAACGGTTTTTTCAAATCCTTCCTGCCCGTTTTCCTGAATATAGCGCTGGCAGGCCTCTGTCAGCGGTGCCACCGCCGCCTGATCTGCCTCATCCCTCGGATACACCAGCTTGCCGGCCGCAGCAAAAAGCAGAATCCGACCGTTTCCCTCCATACCGTCGATGCGGCGAATGGCCGGCGCGGCATTTCGCACAAAGACTCCCACCTTCTCCCGGGGAGAAAGCGCCGAATCCCCCTCCAGAATCTCATTCACATAAGGCGTCACCACCTCCTCCAGGCGGACCAGATTATCTGCGGCCTGGGCTTCTGCATAACGCTGCGCCAGAACGCCGAAGCTCAGCCCCGCCAGCAGCGGAAACACCAGCAATATAAAAAGCGCCGGCAGCATCAGCCGGCGAAACAGGCTGCCCCGCTTCATGTTTTCTCCTTCTCTTTCTCCAATGCCAGCCGAAAGCCATAGCCCCAGACAGTTTCGATCCGAACATCCGCCTGCCGTTCCCGCAGCTTTCGCCGCAGACGCTTCACCAGATCATCCGTCGCCCGGGTATCCAGCTGATATTCCGTGCACCATACATGGCGAAGAAGCTCATCCCGCTTCACAGCCCGCTCCTTATGCTGCAGCATATAATGAAGGAAATCATACTCGCTCGGCGTTAGCGGCAGCGGTTCTCCCCCCAGGGTAGCCTCATGACGTTCGGGGTACAGGCAGAGGCTGCCGAACGAACAGCAGTCCTCGCTCTCCTCCGCCCGTTGATTTTCCCCCTCCTTCCGCTTCAGAAGCATTTTAATCCGATACACAAGCTCCAGCGGCAGAAAAGGCTTCACCAGATAGTCATCGGTACCGGCTCCGAAGCCCACAACGCGATCATAGGGGCTGTCCTTTGCCGATACGATAATGATGGGAATCCCGGCATCCTCGGCCTTCAGCATCCGACAGAGCTCGAGCCCATCCATACCGGGCATCATAATGTCCACCACCGCAAGATCCGGCTTCTGCTTCTGCCAGGCCGCCAGAAATTCCTCAGCATCCGAAAAGACAGCCGCCTGAAAGCCCGCCTGCAGCAGAAATGCCTTGATCAGCTCACGAATATTTTTTTCATCATCCACCAAATAGATCAGCTCACCCATATTCCCTCCCATTTTTGTCATAATCATAACATTACTTAATAAAAGCGTAAACGTCCGTCCTTGCTTTGCCACAGTATTTCCGTATTTTTCAGGACGCTGCCACCCTATAATAAAACCATCAAGTGCAGCACATGATACTTCAACCGCACCGAAAGGAGAAAAATATGAGAAAGTCAATCAGAAATTTAGGAATGCTGGCAATGACAGGAATGCTGATTCTGGGCCAGGGCACCTGTGCCTTCGCCGCCAAGGGCGTAGCCGGCAGCGGCAAATCCGTACTCAGCAGCTACAATGCAAAGCTGGCCACACAGCGCAGCAGCTTAAGCCAGCTGATTGCAGAAAGCAAGGAGCTCACCGCAAGCATCAAGGAAGCCCAGAAAAACGCGAAGCAGAACGGCCTCATCACACAGAGCAGCAGTGAGCATCTGGCAGAGCTCTCCAAGGAGATCAAGGCCCTGCGTCAGTCACTGACTACAGAAAGAGGCAGCAACAAGACTCTGCGTGCCGCAGCCAAGGAGGCCAGACAGGGAGACGATTACGATACGGCAAAGAACAAGCTCACCGAGCTTCAGGAGGTGCAGCAGAAGCAGATCGAAATCCGTACCGAGCTCTCCTCCCTGTTAAAGACAAAGCTCGATTATCTCTCCTCCCTGACAAAGACCGAGGAAGAAGCCATCACCGAGGATACCGCACTGGAGGAGGCCTTCGATGACGGCGCTGAACTGGATCCGGAGCTCACAGAGGAAGCTGCACAGACCACCACAAACGCAGTTACCGCGGCCGCCACTGAAGCCGGCACAGAGACATCCGCTGCTGTAAGCGAGAGCACGGAAGCAGAAAGCGCTGCTGAAGCCGAAGCAGCTGCGGAAAACACATCAGCAACTGAGACTGCAGTCGAAGAAACTGAGGCAGTTGAAACGACAAACGCATAATAACAAAACCACAATCTATTCTGACAACAAAAAAGCCCCCTCCCGGGGGCTTTTTTGTTCAGCGTTTCCCTAATTCTTCTTGTCCGACAGGCTGACTGCCACCAGCACCACCAGGGAAACGCCGTAGGCGATGAGCAGGGAAAGATCCGTGTTCATGAGGCCGCTGAGGGGTCCCACGGGAATGCCGATGAGGAAGGAAATCACACCCACGATGCCGCCGGCGATGGCTGCCGCAAAGGCGCCCTTCCGGGTAGCACCCTTCCACAGAAGACCGCCGAGCAGCGGGATCAGCAGAGAGCCCATGTAGGGATAGTTAAAGATGATCATGGCATCCAGGATATCCGTCATCTTAAAGGCAAAGATGATGCCCACGATGGAGCCGATCAGCACAGTGGCCTGGGAGATCAGCTTGGACTTGGGCAGGGAATCCATGTCCTCCACCTCCGGGTGCAGCACCTTGTTGTACAGGTCTCTGGAGAAGGAGGAGCCCAGGGACAGAATCACACAGTTGGCACTGGACATGGCGGCAGACAGAATCGCCGCAATCACAATGCCTGCCAGGAAGGGCGGCAGTACATTGATGGCCGTAATCGTGAAAATGCCGTCCTCTACACCGGGGAAAAGCCGTGCTGCCATCACGCCGATGGCGGAGCACATGCTGCCGATGATGATGACGATGATGCCGCCGTAGATGCAGCCCTTCTGGGCTGTCTGCACATCCTTTGCAGACTGAATTCTGGAATACGCATCATAGGACATGGAAATGGACAGGAAAAAGGGCAGCACCAGATAAATGAAGCGGCTCAGCATGCCCGCAGGCAGGAAAGGTGTGTTGAATACCGCAGCCATGGAGCCGCCGTCTGCCGTATACCGCAGGGCCACTGCCACCGTGAGGATAGGAATGGCGATCATGATGATGGTGGTCTGCACCACGTCCGTCAGCACCACGCCCCACATGCCGCCGATGGTGCAGTAAATCAGGATCACCAAAGCAGTCACGATGACACCCACGTTAAAGGGAATGCCGAAGCCCGACAGAATACTGCCGCAGGCCAGCATTTGCGCAATGAAGATGCCCAGCAGACTGGGTACGTTGGACAGCCATGCCCAGAAACGGATGCCCCGGCTGTCGCCGTAGCGCTGCGCGAAGAAATCCAGAGGCACATAGCTCTCCCGCTCCCGCAGCTTCCGGCAGGCCAGGATGCCCGCCAGGATCAGACCGCCGCCGCAGCCGATGGAATAATAAATGCCGGGCCACATGCCCAGGTTGTAGCCATTGGTGGCACCGCTCAGCACGATGCCCACGCCGATCTGCACGGCCGCCATGGTCAGCGCCGTCATGGGCACGTTCAGGTTTCGGCCCGCCACCAGATAATCCGAGGTCTTACGGTTTTTTGCCGCCGCATAGACGCCCACACCGATCATCAATAAGAAATACAGCACACAAAATGCAATAATCACCGCATTCTGACTCATAACTCACTTCCCCCTTTTTCTCAGGATAATGTCTTCTACCCCTTTACCTTTACAAACTTCGTGCGGTTCATCAGCGGATGCTCCAGATGGATGGCGCCGGGAACCGGGCAATCCATGACGCAGGCACCGCAGTAGATGCACTCGCCGGGATACATCACAATGGGATGCTCCCCCTTATGAACGCTGGGAATCAGCACATCCATCTGGCAGGCCTGTGCGCAGCGGCCGCAGCCGATACACTTCTCACTGTCGTAACGAATGGGCCGGGCACTGCAGGGCACCAAACTGGCATAAAGCTGCTCATCCTTCATAATATTTCGGTGCCTCCTCTCTGATGTAGTCCTGATTGTACTTTTCATACATTTCTTCCACATCCCCGAAGTAATCCTGGGGGATCTCGCCGCGCACCGGCTTCCCGTCCACCTGACGGATGGTAATGTATTTTCTGTCCTCCGCCGGGTCCATCTCCGGATAGTCGCTGCGCTGGAAGAACAGCGGCTGTGAGCTGGTCTTCCGCATCCGGCAGGCCTCCAGAATCATCTTCGCCACCTCCAGAATGTCCAGCACCTCATGGGTTCGCATCAGGTCATGGGGATTCTCACAGTGAAGCTGCGGGACCATGCTTTCCTCGTAGCTCCTGAGAAGATCCAGTCCCTCCGTCAGCAGCTCCTCGCACTTGATCTCGGCACAGTAATTCTGCATGCACTTGGAAATGGCGAAGTTCAGCTCCTTCCAGCTCATGTCACCCTGATTGGTCAAGGGTGCCAGCAGTCTCTCCTTCTCTGCAGCTGCCTGCTCCCGGTCATACTCGGAAAATGCCGTTTTCCCGGCATAGATTGCTGCCTTCCGTCCCGCATAATAGCCGGTGGCGGAGGCTGCACCGCCGCAGTCCATGGCATAGAGCTGATCGCCCCCTGCGAAGATACCTTCGATGTTCGTCATCAGATTCCAGTCCGTGATGATACCGCCCGGCGCACCGAAAAGCTGCCGCTCCTGGCCCAGGAAATTCGCCGACTGCCAGCCGGTGCCGTAGCTCTGGAGCATATACTTCTCCGGGTCGAAGCCCTGCTCTGTATAATACTGAAGCACCGGCACCTTGGTGCGGCCCTCCTCACCTACCATCATGCCCCAGATGACCTTCCGCTCGCTTTCCGGCATGCGGCTGAGATCCGCGTAGAAGGGCAGCTTATAGCCCCGCTTATCGAGCTCCTCAAAGGACATGGTCTCCGGTCCCCGGTATGCATACTTGGGCTCGTCAATGACACCGCCCTTCAGGAAGAACTTCTGCCCCGGTGCCGGATGGAAGCGGTCCCGCACACTCTTCAATTCATTGCCGTCCCGGTCAAGATACGGGATCTCCACCCCCCGGGCGTCCACCATGGTGGCACCGTACCAGGTATTGTGGTTGTTGCCGGTGCTGTAGGGCGGGAAGCTGCGGCCGGCGGCGGAGAACTCACCGCGAACCGATTTCTCCATCATGGTGAATTCCATGCCGGCCCGGTAGCCCATGGCATGACCGCTGCCGATGCTGTTCATAGGTCGAAACTCACAGAGTCCCGGCAGATCCGCATTGAAGAGCCAGACTCTGGCCGGTCTCGACATGGCCATCACCGTAGCCTTCGCGGAAAGGATGTAGAACTTACCGGTATGCACGTTCATGCCGCAGGCACCGATGCCGATGCTCCTTTCGCTGCCGTCCGCCTGCTTCTCCTTCTTCGTCAGAAGCGCCGTGGCCTCTGTCCGGTCCAGCACCTTCACGCCCAGCCGAAGACATTCCTTATACAGGGCCGGCTTGAAGCCGCTGCCCCAGATCCGCAGCGTATAGCGGTTGGTGTAGTCGTAGGCGAACATGAGCTTGGTCTTCTCGTCCCGGAAATCCGCACCGACAAATTCATCCTCTGTGTCACGGATCTTGCCGCCGAAGCTTTCCATATCCAGTAGGCGGTCCCAGCCCTCCCGACACTCGATATAGTGGGCAATGCCGTTGCTGTAATGATCCTGCTCGTCAATATAGGCCTCTGCCAGCTCTTTGGGGCTCACCTGACAGCAGGGATTGGTACAGGCTGACTCCCAATGATCGAAGCCGCTGCCGGCAGCACCGGCCCGGGCCGTTGTGCCCTTCTCCACCAGGATCACGCTTTTCCCTTTTCTGGCCGCTGCGATGGCCGCATAGCAGCCCGCCAGACCGCCGCCCAGCACCAGCACATCACAGCTTAGATGCTCCTCCTGACCGATCTCATTGGCGTAGGGCCATTGATATTCCTGCATCTCCTTATTTTTCTCCTTTACCACTTTAAAGTCTCAAACAAACACATTTCTATAGTATAGGATTTTAAGTCCGCCATTGCAATGATTTTTATACAAAAAAGACCCCCGAAGAAAATCCTCGAGGGCAAAAATCACAATATTTTATGTTAATGTTTACTGTATACAAGTCTCTTCATCGAGCCAGCTAGGCAGCTCCCTGAGCTCTGTCAGCACCACATCGCAGAGCGCCCGGACAGGCGTGATATCCGAAAGATCCGGGATACCGGCCACGAAGCAGCCGGCATCATGGCCCGCCCGGATGCCGTTGAGGGAATCCTCCGCCACGAGGCACTGCTCCGGCGGCAGCGACAGGGCAGCCGCACAGCGCAGGAAGATATCCGGTGCCGGTTTGCCGTGTCCCTTTTCCAGCATGTCCCCGGAGCAGACAAAGTCGAAGGTGTCCTCATAGCCTGCTGACTGCAGATACAGGGAGACCTGGTCCCGCAGCGTGGAGGAGCCGATGGCCAGACGATAGCCCCGGCGCTTCAGCTCCGCCAGCATGGCATCCAGCCCCGGCTTCTTGGGCACGCCGTTCTGCCGCACATATTCCGCCACCCGCTCGTAGCGATGCTTCCGTTCCTCCATATAATCAAAGTCCGGATTGGCGGCACTGAAAATTTCCATGCCGATCTGAATGGCAGCGCCCCGCATCCGGTCCAGCATCTCATCATTGATGATATAGCCCCGTTCCCGGCCCATCTCCAGCCAGATGTCACGGTACAGCCGCTCTGTGTCGAAGAGGGTGCCGTCCATGTCAAACAGGATGCCCTGAATCTTTTTCTTGTCCTTCATACTCTGTTCCTTTCCTCGCCGTCTTCCGCATCTTCTACCACGCTGTCATAGTCCAGCGCACAGAGGCACAGGCCCTTGGCGGGTGCCGTGGGCCCCGCCGCCCGCCGGTCCCGGGCCGCGAGAATTCCGGGAATCGCATCCGCCGCAAGCTTCCCCCGGCCCACCAGCAGCAGGGTGCCGGCCAGAATCCGGATCATGTGATAGAGAAATCCGTTTCCCGAAACCGAAATCACAATCTCGCCGTTCCGCTCCGCCACCTGTATCCCGTAAATTTCCCGCACCGCATCTCCGCCGTGCTGAAAAACCTGGGAATCGGGATTCACGAAGCTCCGAAAATCATGGACCCCCGTCAGAAAATCCGCCGCACGCTGCATTTCCCCCAGATCCAGGGGGAAGGAATAATTGCAGCAATAGCGCAGGCGCAGCGGGTTCGGCACGCGTCCCGGATCGATGTGATATTCATAGCATTTCCGGTGTGCCGTGAAACGGGGATGAAAGCTCTCCGACACCTCCTCTGCCGCCATCACCCGGATGTCCTCCGGCAGATAATGGTTCAGTGCCTGGGGAAAATTCGCTGCCGGAATTCGGCTCGCCGTGTCGAAGGCGCCGACATTACAAAGAGCATGCACCCCCGCATCGGTACGGCTCGCGCCCATGATCAGCGGCTTCTCCTGCGGCAGCAGCTGCGCCAGGGCCTCGTTGAGGCTGCCCTCGATGGAAGCCCGGCCGTTCTGCTGCTGCCAGCCGTGGTAGGCCGTGCCGTCATAGGCAATGCACAGCTTGATCCGTCTCATCTTCATTTCACTCTCTCCCCATTCTGTCTTCAGGGCAGCGGCAGGAAACGGGTGCCTATGCTGACCGCGAGATACGCCGCCATCAGCGCATAGGCGATCCGGTCCCGGGAGGCATAGCGCAGCGGCTTCATCTTGGTTCTTCCCTCGTCTCCGTGATAGCACCGTGCCTCCATGGCCATGGCCAGGTCATTGGCCCGCCGGAAGGCACTGATGAACAGCGGCACCAGAATCGGCACCATGGCCTTCGCCCGCTGGAAAATGTTTCCGCTTTCGAAATCCGCACCCCGGGCCTGCTGCGCCTTCATGATCTTGTCCGTCTCCTCAACGAGTATCGGAATGAAGCGCAGGGCAATGGACATCATCATGGCGATCTCGTGCACCGGCACGTGCAGCAGCTTCAGGAAGCCGAGTCCCTTCTCCAGACCGTCCGTCAGCTGATTCGGCGTGGTGGTCAGCGTCATCAGAGAGCTTCCCAGCACCAGCAGAATCAGGCGGAAACCCATCATCAGCGCGAGCCGCAGTCCCTCCCGCGTCAGCTTCAGAAAACCGATCTGCAGCAGCACCGTTCCCGGCGTGAGAAAAAGGTTGAAACTCACCGACAGCAGCAGCAAAAACAGGATGCTCTTGAGGCCCTTCGTCATGAAGGAAAAGGGCACCCGGGACAGCTGGATCAGCACTGCCAGCACCACGGCCCCCAGCAGGTAGCCCGTCCAGCTGGACATAATGAACAGTGACATCAGATAAACCAGGGTGGCCATCAGCTTCACCCGCGGATCCAGGCGATGGATCACAGAATCCACCGGATAGTATTGGCCCAGTGTGATATCTCTCAGCATCACTGCACCTCCTTTCCGGCATTATCCTTGTCCAATGTCTTCGGCCCGGCTTCCCCGGCCGCTGCCGCGGGCTGCAGCACTCCGCCTGCCGCCTGATACAGGTGCAGGATGGCCGCCGCCATCTCATCCACCGTGCCGGGGCGCTCCCGGAAGCGGATGCCCACGTCCTTCAGCTCATGGATCAGATAGATCATCTGGGGCGCACCCAGGCCCATCTCCTCCAGCTCCTTGTAACGGCGGAACACCTCCTGGGGTGTGCCGTGCATCTTCAGCTCTCCGTGGTCCAGCACCAGAATGTCCTTCGCATAGCGCGCCACATCATCCATAGAATGTGAAACTAGGAGGATGGTCATGCCGGCCTCCTCATGGAGCGCCTGGATCTGCCGGAACAGGTCATCCCGGCCTGCCGGATCCAGTCCCGCCGTGGGCTCATCCAGAATGAGGATCTCCGGCTCCATGGCCAGCACGCCGGCAATGGCCACCCGGCGCTTCTGACCGCCGGAAAGCTCGAAGGGAGATTTCTTCCAGTTGTCCTCCGAGAGCCCTACCCGCCGCAGTGCCTGCTCCGCCCGGGATCTGGCTTCTTCCTCGGAAAGTCCCTGGTTCTTCGGCCCGAACATGACATCGGTGATGACGTCGACTTCAAACAGCTGATACTCCGGATACTGGAAAACCAGTCCCACCTTGAAGCGGAGGCCCTTCATGTCGAAGCCCTCGCTGTAGATGCTGACGAAATCGCGATCGGCAGACTCTCCGGCCTTGCCCGCAGCCTCGGCGCCGCCGACATTGCCCTGCTGGGCCTTCGAAAAGCCGTCCCGGAAGCGATAGAGAATATCCCCCTCACTTCCCCGGAGCAGACCGTTCAGATGCTGCGTCAGCGTGGATTTACCGGAGCCGGTATGCCCGATGACGGCAGTAACAATGCCGCGCTGCACCTCAAAATTCAGGTCCCGCAGGGCATAGCTTTCCATGGCTGTCCCCTGCTGATAGATATGCGACAGCTTCTCTACCCGCAAAATCGGATCGGTGATCGTGAGATGCTCCGGTGCGTCCTTCACAAAATCCGGTGCAAATTCCGCCTGCTTCGGCAGAAGCTTTGTCAGAAGCGTCACCAGCTCCGATCGGGTCAGTACACCGTCCGGCAGCGGCATGCCTGCCTGCTTCAGCTTCCATGCCAGCTCCGTCACCTCCGGTACATCCATGCGGATCTTTTTCAGGCTCTCCACCTCGGTGAAGACCTGCCGCGGTGTGCCGTCCATCACGATTTTGCCCTGATCCATGACAATGATGCGGTCGGCGTCCACCGTTTCTTCCATATAATGGGTGATGAGTACGATGGTGACCTTTTTTTCCTGATTCAGCCGGCGCACTGTCCGGATCACCTCTGCCCGGCCGCTGGGGTCCAGCATGGCTGTGGGCTCATCAAGTACGATGCAGCGGGGCAGCATGGCCATGGTGCCTGCAATGGCGACACGCTGCTTCTGACCGCCGGAGAGACGATTGGGTGATTTCAGACGATAGGCCGTCATCTGCACGGCCTGCAGGGCATCCTCTACCCGCTGCCAGATCTCCTCCGTGGGAACACCGATGTTTTCCGGTCCAAAGCCCACGTCCTCCTCCACCACGGAGGCCACGATCTGGTTGTCCGGATTCTGGAACACCATGCCGGTTTCCTTTCGGATGTCCCAGAGCTTTTCCGCATCCTTTGTGTCCTTGCCACTGATGAGCACCGTTCCCTCGCTGGGCAGCGTCAAACCATTCAGCAGCTTCGCCAATGTTGACTTGCCGGAGCCGTTGTGCCCCAGCACGCAGACAAAGCTGCCCTCCTCTATTTCTATGCTGACATCGTCCAGGGCCTTGGTTTTCTCCACCGCTTGTCCGTTTTCATCCGTGCGCACATAGTCAAACGCCAGATGCAATGCATCAATAATCTTCAATTTTCCGTCCTCACTTCAGTGTTGCTCCCCGCCGTTGGGGATGCAGCCCGTTTACAGTACCATAGAAGTATACCCGCCCGAGGGGCAAAAAACAAGGCTGGCTGCGCGACTGCGCAGCCAGCCTTGTTTTTTCTGTTACAGTGAAGGCTTTGCCACCGCAAAGCCTTTGATACCGATTCATCTCGAGCCTGTAGCTCTCGATGAACTTGTCTGCGGCAAGTGACTCTTCTGAAAGAAGAGTCATCAGATCGCTACGAAGTTTGCTTGATGCAAACTTCTTCGCTCTCACCGCTAAGGCATCCACTGGGCACCCCGATAGCCAAGCTATCGCTGAGCCCAGTGGATTACTAGTGTACCCACTTTCCTGTGGCATCCAGTGTGAAGCCGCTGATGCTGGTATTTTTGGCCATCTTGCCGCTGTCGTAGAAGTAATAGTACTGCAGGGTACCGGAGCTGTCCTTCATGCTCTGCCAGCCCGTCTTCATGCTGCCGTCGGAAGCGAAGCAGTAGCTTTCTCCGTTGATGCTGCTGATGCAGTTGGCATACATGGCGCCCTCGTTGCTGTCCTTGTTGGGATTCAGATAATACCAGACATTGTTGATCTGCTGCCAGCCCGTCTTCATATAACCGTTGGTGGGCTCCAGGTAGAAGTAGTAGCCACTGGCGTTCTTGTACCAGCCGGTTTCCATCTGTCCCTGGGCATTGAAGTGATACCATCTGTCCTTCCAGTGCAGCCAGGAGGAAACCGCCGGCTGTCCGTTGGGATAACGGAAATACCACTTGCCGCCGCTCTGGTACCAGCCCACGGTATTGCTGTTGTCCACAGCAGAGCTGCTCTGACTGCCGGTGCTTCCCGTGCCGCTGATCTGGGTGGTATCATACTTGCCCTGTCCGTTGGAGCGATTCTCCGCCGTAATGCTCAGGGTCTCGGATTCAATATCGTCAGAATCCTTGCCGTAGCGCTTCTGCTCCGCAGTATAGGCCAGAGTACGCACCTCAAAGCTGTACTGTCCGACCTCTGTCATCCAGGGGTAAAGATTCAGGCTGGTGCCGTCTGTGGTGATGGTCACTATTTTCTTTGTGTCCCGCATCAGCGTCACCTTATAGTAGCCGGAGGTATTTGACGGTGCCGTCCAGGTGGCAAGTCCCAGCTGACTTGAAGCCCACGCCGGACTGCTGGGCGTGTCATAATCGCCCTCCACCCCTTTCAGGGCCAGCACCACCTGCAGAGAATAGTAATCATTTCGCTTGCAGCTCACGAAGGTACCACCGGATATGCTGACATTGGATGCCGTATAGGAGCCGGAAAACCGATATTCGATCTCATCGCCGTTAGATTTTTCCTTGGACTGGGCTTCCAGATAAAGCACCACCTGCGGCGTGCTTCCCACCTGCAGACTGTCAGAAACGCTGTTGTCGTACCAGTCCGCCGAAACAATGACATACTTGTCCTCGTTGCCGGCGGTAAAATTGCTCACGTCCACTGTCGGCTTCGAGTCATCGGACTTCAGCTTCCGGAGCGATTCATCCACTGTGATCTTCACGCTGCTGATGGTGCTGTAGCTGTTACTTGCCAGCGCCGGTACACTGAAGCAGAGCAGGCTGCCCAGCAGAAGCAGGCTGCCGAATAACGCTTTGATCTTCTTCATATATGCCTCCAAAAATCGTATTCTGATGCATAGAGTATACTCTATTTTCCGGCAAGTGAAAAGGGGACAGCTCCCAACGGAGCCGTCCCCTTCTCTGCAACTGATTCAAATTCGTCAGAACAGGATGTTCGAAGTCCTGTTCAACCTTTTTCAATAAAATGTGGTCACCCGGGTCGGCATTAAACCAGCTCGAGAAGAACCTCCATAGCAGCATCTCCTTTTCTGAGACCTACCTTTACGATTCTGGTATAACCACCGTTACGGCTAGCGTACTTCGGGCCGTACTCATCGAAAAGCTTTGCAGCAAGGTCAACCTTCTTGGTGTTCTTCTTCTTGCCGGCAGCCTGTGTCGGAACAACAGTCGGAACATAGGTAGCAGCCAGGATCTGACGACGAGCTGCCAGTCTGGAAGCCTTGTCCTTCTTGATGGTCTTCTCTACCTCGTCATAAACGGTAACCTTCTTGCCGTCTACAACTTCCTTCACGCGCTTGCCCTCAGCATCCTTGCGGGCAACCTTCGCCTTAACAGTAACCTCTTCGAAGTTGTCCTTCTCTCTTACTGCCAGAGCGATGAGCTTCTCAACCTGCTTGCGAACTTCCTTCGCTCTAGCCTCAGTTGTGAAGATTCTGCCGTTCTGAAGAACTGCTGTTGTCAGAGAACGAAGCATTGCCTGTCTCTGGCTGGATGTTCTGCCTAATTTTCTGTAATTTGCCATGATAAATTCCCTCCACCGTGCTTTTTAGTCTTATCGGTTCTATTCTCTGCATCCTGCGAATGGCATTCCGCAGAATCCGGTCTGTGGCTTTTCACAGACCATAAACGGTCTTATTCCTCGTGGGGAGAAAGACCGAGATTCAGCTCCTTCAGCTTCGCCAAAACCTCTTCCAGGGACTTACGACCCAGGTTTCTCACCTTCATCATG
The DNA here is from genome assembly GCA_963591655.1 of Clostridiales bacterium. Lineage (GTDB taxonomy): Bacteria > Bacillota > Clostridia > Lachnospirales > Lachnospiraceae > Oribacterium. Next base: position 14,541 of record CAVATZ010000006.1, on the reverse strand, counting down.
TCCTCCGGTGTCTTGGAACAAAGCTCCTGAACTGTGTTGATGCCCGCTCTCTTCAGACAATTGTAGGAACGAACGCTCAGCTCCAGCTCATCAATATTCATCTCCAGCGCCTTGCCCTTTTCGTCGTCCGGCTTTTCCACCATGACCTCAGCCTGTGCTGCATTATCAGACAGACCCACGAAAAGCTCCAGATGCTCGGAGAGAATCTGCGCTGCCACGGAAACAGCATCATCAGGAGATACCGTTCCGTTGGTAAATACGTCCAATGTGAGCTTATCGTAATCGGTCATGTTGCCGACACGTGTATTCTCAATGGTCATATTTACACGCTCAACCGGTGTGTAGCTCGCATCGACAGCGAATTCTCCGGGCTGGAGCTCGCTGCTCTGCTGATCTGCACCCACATAGCCTCTGCCGCTGGTGATGGTCAGCTCCATATAGAGCTTCGCATCCGCGCCTGTCAGAGTGGCAATCTCCTGCTCGGGGTTGACAATCTCGATATCGGCATCCGCCTGGATATCAGAGGCTCTGACAACACCCTCACCGGTGAAATCCACTGTGACAAGCTTCGGCTCTTCGGAGGACGATGTGTTCTTAATTGCGATACTCTTGAGATTCATGATGATCTCAGTGATATCCTCTTTTACACCGGGGATCTCACTCAGCTCGTGGAGAGCACCTTCAATCTTCACCTTGGAAATTGCATATCCGGGAAGGGATGAAAGCATGATCCGTCTCAGAGAATTGCCCAGAGTCGTACCATAGCCTCTTTCCAGCGGCTCGCAGACGAATCTGCCGTACTTCTCATCTTCTGAAATATCCACGATCTCAATGTTTGGTTTTTCAAAATCGAACATTCAATGCCTCCTTTGTTCAAGGCTTTAATTACTTTGAATACAACTCGACGATCAGCATCTCGTTTACAGGAACATCGATCTCTTCTCTGTGAGGAAGCTGCTTTACAGTTGCCTTCATATTCTCCTGGTCACAGTCAAGCCATGCCGGGATCATTCTGCCGTTGGTAACCTCAAGGATATCCTTGAATCTCTGAAGAGACTTCTTGGACTCCTTAACCTCAACAACGTCATTTGCGGAAACGAGGTAGGAAGGAATATTTACAACCTTGCCGTTTACAGTGATCAGCTTATGACCAACGATCTGTCTAGCCTCTCTTCTGGTACGTGCAAGACCCATTCTGAATACTACATTGTCCAGTCTGCTCTCAAGAAGAACCATCAGGTTGGTACCGGTCTGGCCGTTCATTCTCTCTGCCTTAGCATAGTAGTTTCTGAAGGGCTTCTCCAGTACACCGTAGATGAACTTAGCCTTCTGCTTCTCACGAAGCTGCATGCCATACTCGCTCATCTTACGTCTCTGGTTTCTCAGCTGTCTGTTGGACTTCTTATCTACTCCCAGGAAAACGGGATCAAGTCCCAGTGACCGGCATCTTTTAAGTACAGGAACCTTATCTACTGCCATATTATCCTCCTAATATCATATTAAAAATCATGTGATACGCCCTTTACACCAATCGGCTTCTTCGGGCTGGCCTATAGCCATGTTGTCTAGTTACAAAGTGCAGCCTCCATAGACTGCAGACAGAAGATTAAACTCTTCTGCGCTTCGGCGGGCGGCATCCGTTGTGGGGAACCGGGGTTACGTCCTTAATGGATGTTACCTCAAGACCACTTGCCTGAAGGGCACGGATAGCTGCCTCTCTTCCTGAACCAGGTCCCTTAACCATAACATCCACATACTTCAGGCCGTGCACCAAAGCTGCCTTTACAGCAGTTTCAGCAGCCATCTGTGCTGCATATGGAGTAGATTTTCTTGAACCTCTGAAACCAAGACCACCAGCACTTGCCCATGAAAGAGCGTTACCCTGTGCATCTGTCAGCGTTACAATTGTATTGTTGAAAGATGACTGAATATGTGCCTGTCCGCGTTCAACGTTTTTCTTTACGCGCTTTTTTGTCACTCTCTTACCAGTTGACTTAGCCATATTTAAACTAACCTACTTTCCTTAAATCTCTTCCTGTGTTTAAAACATGAAGATCACTATGTGTTACCGAATTACTTCTTCTTGTTTGCGACAGTCTTTCTCGGACCCTTGCATGTTCTGGCATTGGTCTTGGACTTCTGACCTCTAACCGGAAGATGCTTTCTGTGACGGATACCTCTGTAGCAGCCAATCTCCTGAAGTCTCTTGATATCAAGAGCTACCTCTCTGCGGAGATCACCCTCTACAGTCTGGTTCTCAGCGATATAGGTGGCCAGAACCTTAACCTCATCATCGGTGAGATCCTTCACACGTGTGTCCGGATTAACGCCTGTTGCTGCAAGAATCTTGTCAGCGGAAGATCTGCCGATACCGTAAATGTATGTCAGACCGATCTCGATGCGCTTCTCTCTCGGTAAATCGACACCTGCAATACGAGCCATTTTCGTTTCCTCCTAATAATTAACCTTGTCTCTGCTTATGCTTGGGGTTCTCGCAGATGATTCTGATCGAGCCCTTACGCTTAATGACTTTGCATTTTTCGCAGATAGGCTTTACTGATGATCTTACCTTCATAGTAATTTCCCTTTCTAATTACGAATTCGAACAAAGTTGCCGTATAATTCTAGCAAAACGGTCAACAAATGTAAAGTCTAAACTTTTTTGAATTCTCGGTCCAAATTGCACTTAATGAAGTACAATCTCTTTCTTTATTTGTCTCTCCAGATGATTCTTCCCTTGGAAAGATCATAGGGAGAAAGCTCAATGGTCACCTTGTCTCCCGGAAGAATTCTGATGTAGTTCATCCGAAGCTTGCCGGAAATGTGTGCCAGCACCTGGTGACCATTTTCAAGCTCCACCTGAAACATGGCATTCGGGAGCTTTTCGATTACCTTGCCTGTAATCTCGATAACGTCTGTTTTTGACATTCGCTTCTCCTTAATAATTAATCTCTTTCGATCCTTACTGCACAAGACTCAGGATCTCCGGTCCGTTGTCTGTGATCAAGATGGTATTTTCATAATGACAGGAAAGCTTTCCGTCCACGGTAACCACTGTCCAGTCATTGTCCAGCACCCGCACCTCCGGGGAGCCCTCTGTGATCATAGGCTCAATGGCCAGTGTCATGCCGGCCTGGAGCTTCGGTCCTCTGCGCTTCATACGGAAGTTGGGCACCTCCGGATCCATGTGTACCTCATGGCCGATGCCGTGTCCCACGTAATCCGTCAGCACACCGTAGCCCTGAGATTCTGCATAATCACCGATGGCGCTGCAGATGTCATTCAGATGATTTCCCGGCACCGCATTGGCAATGCCCCGGAAAAAGCTCTCCCGGCAGGCCTCGATGATGCGCAGCGCATTCTCCTCACACTTTCCTACCGCCCAGGTTCTGGTGGCATCTGAGTGAAAGCCCTTGTAGCAGGTACCGATGTCGAAGGAGACAATGTCGCCGTCCTTCAGAATCCGGTGCTTGTCCGGGATGCCGTGGATCACCTCATCATTGACAGAGATGCAGCAGGCTGCCGGAAAATCATACAAATGCAGGAAGCTGGGAGTACATCCCATTTTCCGGATAATGCCTTCTCCGTAGGCATTCAGCTCCTGTGTGCTGATGCCCGGCGCAACCTTCTCGCCCAGACGCTCATGCACCTCGGAAAGCACCTTGCCGGCCTCCCGCATCAGTTCAATTTCATGCTTTGACTTGATTTCAATCATTTCTTCTGTCCTTTCCGTTTTCTATAACAGAGGACTCAGCTTAAGTTTGCTATGGCGGTTCAGCCGAGAATGGCCATAACGTCCCGGAACACCTTCTCCAGCTCCTGTGTGCCGTCGATCTCCTTCAGTACACCGGCCTCCCGGTAATAACGGATCAGCGGCTCTGTCTGCTGATGATATACGTTCAGACGATCCTGCACGGTCTCCGGCTTGTCGTCGGAGCGGATGATCAGCTCAGATCCGCACTTGTCGCAGACATTTTCCTGCTTCGGTGCCGCATAGACGATATGATAGGTATTGCCGCACTTCGGACAAGCCCGACGTCCGCCCATACGCGCCACAATATTTGCATCCGGAACCTCGATGTCCAGTGCATAATCGATCTTCTCATTCTTCTCAGCCAGTGCCTTGGTCAGACTCTCTGCCTGGGGAATGGTTCTGGGGAAACCGTCCAGCACATAGCCGTTGCTGCAGTCTGCCTCGTGAATACGATCCAGCAGCATGCCGATGGTTACCTCATCCGGCACCAGCTCGCCCTTATCCATGTAAGACTTGGCCTTCATGCCCAGCTCTGTTCCGCCCTTGATATTGGCACGGAAGATATCCCCTGTGGAAATGTGCGGAATCCCGTACTGCTCCGCAATCTTAATCGCCTGTGTTCCCTTGCCGGCTCCCGGCGCCCCCAACATTACGATCTTCATAGCTACCTCCCCTGGAAGCAATGTAGTGAAAAATATGCGCTTAAACAGCATGGGCCTCCTCGGTTCCGAAAAACCAAGGAGGCCTCATAATCAATCGTCTAAAAATCCCTTGTAGTTTCTTACCACCATCTGCGAATCGATTGCTTTCAGTGTTTCAAGAACAACACCCACAATAATCAGCAGTGAGGTACCGGAGAAGGAAATCCTGCTCACATTGAAGACACCGGAAACCACGATAGGAATCAGGGCAATGATGGCGAGACCGCATACACCGATAAAAATAATATAGGTAAGAATATTCTCAAGGTAATCGCTGGTCGGCTTACCCGGACGAATTCCCGGAATGAAGCCTCCCTGCTTTTTCATATTGTTTGCCACCTCCAGCGGATTAAAGGAAATCGACGTATAGAAGTAAGCAAAGAATACGAGAAGAGCGAGATAGAGAATGAGACCGAGTGAATAAATCGGCGCATCCGGATTGCACCAGCTGCCGGAGTTGAGACACATCAGTATCTTACCCCAGATGGTACTGTAATCCACCTTCAGGATCTGCCCGATAACCACAGGCATGGTCATGAGAGAGGATGCAAAGATAACCGGCATTACGTTTGCCGTATTCACCTTCAGCGGGATTTCAGAGGACTGTCCTCCCACCAGGTTTCTTCCCTGCACTCTTCTGCTGTACTGAACCGGGATACGGCGCTCCGCACCCTGCAGTACAACGGTAAAAGCCACCAGCGCAAGAATCACAACCGCGATAATTACGATGGCAACCACCATAGCGGCCACCTTCCGCCCCTGTACGAATCGCTCATAAAGGGTCAGGAAATCCTGGGGAACCGAGGAGAGGATGTTGAAGAGGAGAACCAGAGAAATACCGTTTCCGATTCCCTTATCTGTCATCTGCTCACCGATCCACATCAGAAGTGCCGAGCCAGAGGTCATGGTAACCACTGCAATGACAATATCTGCCAGCTTTCTGATGGTGCTCGCAGTGCTGAATCCAACCAGAAGACCCTGTCCGCCGAAGCCCACAGCCATGGCTGTTGACTCGATCAGTGCCAGTGCGATGGTCACATATCTGGTATAGGTTGTCAGCTTCTTTCGGCCCTCCTCTCCGTCCTTCTGCATCTCCTCCAGCGCCGGAATGGCTACTGTCAGGAGCTGAATGATGATGGAAGAGGTAATGTACGGTGTGATGGACAACGCGAAGACGCTGAGCTGCTCGAAGGAGCCGCCGGTCATCGTATTGAACCAGCCGAAAGCATCATTGTTCGACATCTTGTCAAACAAATCGCCGAAATATCCCGAGTTTACACCCGGGATAGGAAGATTCGATCCAAATCGAATTACTACAAGCATCAGGAAAACATATAAGAGTCTGTTTCTTAAATCCTTTACCTTGAATGCGTTTCGTAACGATTGAAACATCAGATCACCTCACAGGTTCCGCCTACGGCCTCGATCTTCTCCTTCGCTGATGCTGAGAATGCAGAAACCTTCACGTTGAGCTTCTTTGTCAGCTCGCCGTTTCCAAGGATCTTCACTCCATCATTGATATCTCTGATCACGCCCTTCTCAAGAAGAACCTGCTCTGTAACCTCTTCACCGTCATTGAAACGGTCCTCCAGAACAGACAGGTTGATCGCATTGATCACTGCTCTGTTCATGGAAGTGAAGCCTCTCTTCGGGATACGTCTGAAGAGGGGCATCTGGCCACCCTCAAATCCAGGTCTCGGAGCGCCGGAACGAGCCTTCTGTCCCTTATGTCCCTTACCTGCTGTCTTACCGTTTCCTGAACCATGACCGCGGCCACGTCTGAAGTTCTTGGACTGCTTTGAACCGTCAGCCGGTCTCAGATTTGATAACTCCATTGTATGCCTCCTTAGATTTCTTCAACTTTTACAAGGTGATTGACTCTCTGAATCATTCCCTTTGTAGCGCCGTTGTTCGGAAGCTCTACAGACTGACGAATCTTTCTGAGTCCAAGAGCCTGAACGGTTGCTCTCTGCTTAGGGATAGCAGCGATAGGAGACTTAACTAATGTAATCTTTAACTTATCTGCCATTTCATTACCTCCCCATTAACCTGTGATCTCAGCAACAGTCTTGCCGCGAAGTGCTGCGAACTGCTCCGGTGTCTTCATGGAAGTCAGACCCTGAAGAGTTGCCAGTACAACGTTGGTCTTGTTGTTGGAGCCCAGAGACTTGGTACGAATGTTGCGGATGCCTGCCAGCTCAAGAACAGAACGAGCCGGACCGCCGGCGATGATACCGGTACCTTCCGGAGCCTTCTTCAGCAGAACTGTGGAGGAACCGAACTTACCAACATAATCATGCGGTACAGACTTCTCATCATTTACAGGGATTGTAACGATGTTCTTAACAGCAGCCTCTCTGGCCTTTCTGATAGCCTCGGGAACCTCTACTGCCTTGCCCAGGCCGCAGCCTACATGACCATTGCCGTCTCCAACTACTACGAGAGCGGAGAATCTCATGGTACGGCCACCCTTAACGGTCTTAGCGACACGCTTGATGGCTACGACGTTGTCGTTTAATTCTAACTGATTTGCATCAATTTTTTCGCGCTTCATCTTGTCGTTATCTCCTCTCGATTAGAATACCAGTCCGGCCTCTCTTGCAGCATCTGCAAGCGCCTGAACCTTTCCGTGATACAGGAAACCGCCTCTGTCGAATACGACTTCCTTGATGCCCTTAGCCAGAGCCTTCTCAGCAATCTTCTTGCCTACATACTGAGCAGCCTCAATGTTGTTTGTGATCTCAAGCTGTGCATCCTTATCAAGAGTAGATGCTGCACACAGTGTGTTGCCTGCAACATCATCAATAACCTGTGCATACATGTGCTTATCTGATCTGAACACTGCAAGACGCGGTCTCTCCGGAGTGCCAGCGAAACGGTTTCTAAGTCTTGCATGCTTTTTCTGACGAAGCTCAGCTTTATTCTTCTTGCTAACCATTCTACTTTCCTCCTATTACTTCTTACCGGTCTTACCGACTTTACGTCTGATGGTCTCATCAGAATACTTGATTCCCTTGCCCTTGTAAGGCTCCGGTCCTCTCTTGGATCTGATCTCGGCAGCGTACTGACCAACCTTCTCCTTGCTGATACCGCGAACGAAGATGGTGTTCTGTCCGTCAAGAACAGTCTCGATGCCTTCCGGATCCTCCATGATCACCGGGTGAGAATAACCCAGAGTCAGAGTCAGAGTCTTGCCCTGCTTTGCTGCTCTGTAACCTACACCGTTGATCTCCAGCTTCTTCTCGAAGCCATTGGTAACGCCCTCCACCATGTTGTGGATCAGCGCTCTGGTCAGTCCGTGAAGGGACTTTTCCTTCTTATTATCATTCGGTCTTGTAACGACGATGTGGCCGTCCTCTTCCTTGATTGTGATTTCCGGTGCAAAGGTTCTCTCCAGTGTTCCCTTCGGTCCCTTGACACTTACCACATTGCCGTCCTTGATCTCAACAGTAACGCCTGCTGGGATAGCTACCGGTAACTTTCCGATACGTGACATATCATGTCTCCTCTCTTAAATTCTCAGTTTTTGAACTGTTTTCAGAAATTGGTTATTCCGACAAACAACAAATTACCAAACGAAAGCCAGCACTTCGCCGCCTACGCCCTGCTTTCTTGCCTGCTTGTCAGTCATAACGCCCTGATTGGTGGATACAATTGCAATACCAAGTCCGCCAAGAACTCTCGGCATGTTCTCCTTGCCTGCGTATACACGAAGACCCGGCTTGGAGATTCTTCTGATGCCGCTGATGATCTTTTCATTCTTGTTTGCGCCGTACTTCAGGGTAACCTGGATGTCCTGGAACTTGCCGTTCTCTACCAGCTCATACTTCGCGATGTAGCCCTCGTCTACAAGGATGTTTGCGATAGCAACCTTCATCTTGGAAGACGGGATAGTTACTGTGTCGTGCTTTGCAGTATTTGCGTTACGGATTCTTGTAAGCATATCTGCGATCGGATCACTCATACTCATGATTACGGATATCCTTTCTCTAATAAAATATATTATTACAACGAAATGTCACTCAAGCCGAACTTCGGCTGAGCAACATTTACATTATAACCATTTTTTCCGGAGTTTCAACCCGGTCTGGCGTATCTTTCGAAGCAAATGCTGTACTTTTTCGGATACAGTCCAGAAATTATCGCCTTTGACGACACAACAGAAGTCACATCGCCGCAGGCTCTCAAAATCTTTGGGAAAGCGTTTCTTACCAGGAAGCCTTCTTTACACCGGGGATCTCACCCTTGTAAGCCAGCTCACGGAAGCAAACACGGCAGATGCCGTACTTTCTCAGAACAGAGTGGGGTCTTCCGCAGATCTTACATCTTGTGTACTCTCTGGTGGAGAACTTAGCCGGTCTCTGCTGCTTTAATTTCATTGATAACTTTGCCATAATTCCCTCCGATTATTTAGCGAACGGCATGTTGAACTGTGTCAGAAGCTCACGAGCCTCCTCATCAGTCTTAGCTGTTGTAACGAAGATGATGTCCATTCCTCTCACCTTATCCACCTTATCGAACTCGATCTCGGGGAAGATGATCTGCTCCTTGATACCCAGAGCATAGTTACCTCTGCCGTCGAAAGCGTTGGGATTCACGCCGCGGAAGTCTCTTACGCGGGGAAGCGCAAGGTTGATCAGTCTGTCAGCGAACTCATACATCTTCTCGCCGCGAAGGGTTACCTTACAGCCGATGGCCTGACCCTCTCTGATCTTGAAGTTAGCCACAGACTTCTTAGCCTTTGTGGTAACTGCATGCTGTCCGGTGATGATCTCCAGATCTCTCACTGCACTGTCGAGAACCTTGGAATTCTCCTTAGCCTCGCCAACACCCATGTTGATCACGATCTTATCCAGCTTCGGGATCTCGTTTACGTTCTTGTAACCGAACTTCTTCACCATAGCGTCCTTGATCTCGCTATTGTAAAGCTCCTTTAATCTAGCCATTATGAATTCCTCCTTTCTCAGTCAATTACCTTGCCGGTCTTCTTTGCAACTCTGACCTTCTTGCCGTCTACTACCTGGAAGCCTACACGTGTTGCCTGGCCGTCAACAACCAGCATAACGTTGGAAGCATCGATAGGAGCCTCCTTGTGAAGGATGCCGCCCTGCATACCAGCCTGAGCCGGCTTCTGGTGCTTGGTTACCATATTGCAGCCTTCAACGACTACCTTGTTGGTCTCAGGGTTGAAGGAAAGAACCTTACCCTGCTTGCCATTGTCCTTACCGGCAATGATCTTTACCATATCGTCCTTTTTAATTCTACGCATCTGGCAACCTCCTTATAATACTTCCGGTGCGAGAGACACGATCTTCATATAGCCATGATCACGAAGCTCTCTGGCAACCGGTCCAAAGATACGAGTTCCCTTGGGAGTGTTGTCTTCCTTCAGAATAACAGCTGCGTTCTCATCGAACTTGATGTAGCTGCCATCCTTTCTGCGAACGTCATCAACTGTACGAACCACAACAGCCTTCACAACGTCGCCCTTCTTTACCTGGCCGCCCGGGATTGCATCCTTAACAGAAGCAACGATGGTATCACCGATTGCGGCATATCTTCTTGTTGAGCCACCCATAACGCGGATGCAAAGAAGCTCTCTTGCACCTGTGTTATCAGCAACCTTAAGTCTTGTTTCCTGCTGAATCATTTAATGCTCCTTCCCTGCTCCAAATTACTTCGCCTTCTCAACGATTTCTGTCAGTCTCCATCTCTTGGTCTTGGACAGCGGTCTGGTAGCCATAACCTTAACGGTATCGCCCTCGCCAGCCTCGTTGTTCTCATCATGAGCATAGATCTTCACAGTACGCTTAACGATCTTACCGATCAGAGGGTGCTTAACGTGATCTTCGATTGCGATAACGATGGTCTTGTCCATCTTTGCACTGATGACCTTACCAGTACGTGTCTTTCTAAGATTTCTCTCCATTGTTGTGCTCTCCCTTCTCACGCCTTTGTCTTCTCTGTGATAACTGTCTGAATCCGCGCGATGTTCTTGCGAACCTCGGTGATTCTAGCTGTATTATCGAGCTGGTTTGTAGCGTTCTGGAATCTCAGGCTGAAAAGCTCCTTCTTTGCAGAAACGAGCTCCTCATTCAGCTGCTCAGCACTCTTTGCCTTTAACTCATCTAAATAAGCATTCTTCTTCATTAGTTATCACCGCCTTCCAGATCGGCCTTTGCAACGATCTTACAATTGCAGGGAAGCTTGTGCATAGCAAGTCTCAAAGCCTCTCTTGCCTGCTCCTCAGGTACGCCGGCAATCTCGAACATAACTCTGCCCGGCTTAACAACTGCCACCCAGAACTCAACGGCACCCTTTCCGGATCCCATTCGAACACCAAGGGGCTTAGCGGAAACCGGCTTGTCAGGGAAGATATCGATCCAAACCTGACCGCCACGCTTGATATATCTTGTCAGTGCAACTCTGGCTGCCTCGATCTGGTTTGACTTGATCCAGCACGGCTCTGTTGCAATGATACCGAACTCGCCATGAGCAATCTTGTTGCCTCTTGTGGCCTTTCCGGTCATTCTTCCACGCATCTGCTTACGGAATTTCGTTCTCTTAGGCATTAACATAGTTATTTCTCGCTCCCTTCCTTATTCTTCTTGGCAGGAAGTACCTCGCCCTTATAGATCCAAACCTTTACACCCAGCTTGCCGTAGGTTGTAGCAGCCTCTGCAAAGCCGTAGTCAATGTCAGCTCTCAAAGTCTGAAGAGGGATGGTGCCTTCGCTATAAAACTCTCTTCTTGCAATATCTGCACCGCCGAGACGTCCGCCTACAGAAGCCTTGATACCAAGCACGCCGGACTTCATGGTTCTGGACATAGCCTGCTTCATAGCTCTTCTGAAGGAAACACGGTTCTCCAGAGACTGTGCGATAGACTCAGCAACCAGCTGTGCATCGCGATCCGGTCTCTTGATCTCCTTGATGTCGATGTATACGTTTCTGGAGGTAAGCTGCTGAACTTCCTTTCTTACCTTCTCGATCTCAGCGCCGCCCTTACCGATTACATAACCGGGCTTCGCTGTGAAGATGATGATGCGAACCTTATCATTGGCTGCTCTCTCGATCTCGATCTTGGAAACATTCGCTGAGTACAGTCTCTTCTTCAGGAACTTTCTGATGTTGTAGTCTTCAACAAGGGTATCTGAAAAAGTCTTCTTGTCAGCATACCACTTGGAATCCCAATCCTTAATGACGCCGACTCTCATGCCGTGCGGATTAACTTTCTGACCCATTCTATGCCTCCTCCTTTACTTTCTCTCGTCCAAAACGACTGTGATATGAGAGCTTCTCTTCAGGATTCTGTAAGCTCTTCCCTGTGCTCTCGGATGAATTCTCTTCATAGTGGGAGCTGCATTTGCGAAACACTCAGCAACATACAGGTTGTCTCTTGACATATTGTTGTTGTTCTCAGCGTTAGCTGCTGCAGACTCCAGAAGCTTCTTCACCAGAGTGGAAGCATATCTGGGGTTGTAAGTTACGATACCAATAGCCTCTTCCAGGTTCTTGCCTCTGATGGCATCCAGAACGAAGCAGGCCTTCTGAACAGACACTCTTGCATAAGAAAGCTTTGCTGAAGGTCTGGTGTCTTTATTTGCATTTCTCTCTCTCTTAATCTGAGATCTATGACCCTTTGACATTTAACATGTCCTCCTTTCGATTATGCAATTAGCCTCTCTTTTCGTCGTTACGGTGACCATGGAAGGTTCTGGTAACTACGAATTCGCCAAGCTTGTGTCCAACCATATCTTCTGTGATGTATACCGGTACATGCTTTCTTCCGTCATGTACGGCGATGGTATGACCAACGAAAGACGGGAAGATAGTAGAACGGCGAGACCAGGTCTTAATCACTGCCTTGTTGTCAGCAGCATTCATTGCATCCACAGCCTTAAGCAGGCTCTTGTCTGCGAAGGGTCCTTTTTTAATTGAACGTGACATATCCTATTCTCCTCCTCAGTTACTTAATCGCTCTGCCATCGCGTCTTCTTACGATCAGCTTGTTGGAGCTCTTCTTCTTGTTTCTGGTCTTGAGACCGAGTGCCGGCTTACCCCAAGGAGTGCAAGGTGCAGGTCTACCAACCGGTGCCTTACCTTCTCCACCACCGTGCGGGTGATCGTTCGGGTTCATAACGGAACCGCGGACTGTCGGACGGATGCCCATGTGTCTCTTACGACCAGCCTTACCAAGGTTGATCAGGTTATGATCGCCGTTGCCGACAACGCCCATAGTAGCGCGGCAGGAAATCGGAACCATTCTCATCTCGCCGGAGGGCAGACGCAGTGTAGCGTACTTTCCTTCCTTAGCCATCAGCTGAGCAGCATTACCAGCGGAACGAACCAGCTGTGCACCCTTGCCGGGGATCAGCTCGATTGCGTGGATCTCAGAACCAACGGGGATTGCAGAAAGAGGAAGACAGTTTCCTACTCTTGCCTCGGCCTGCTCGCCGGACATAACGGTCATGCCGTCTGTCAGACCATTCGGTGCAAGGATATAAGCCTTGGAGCCATCTGCATAAGCCAGAAGAGCGATGTTTGCTGTTCTGTTCGGATCGTACTCGATACCGATAACCTTAGCAGGGATGCCGTCCTTGGAATTTCTCTTGAAATCGATGATTCTGTACTTCTGTCTGTTGCCGCCGCCCTGGTGACGAACAGTGATCTTACCCTGATTGTTTCTTCCGGCATTCTTGCTCTTAGCAGCAAGCAGTGACTTCTCCGGGGTCTTCTTGGTAACCTCTGCGAAGTCAGAACCGGTCATGTTTCTTCTTGAAGGTGTATAAGCATTATATGTCTTAATACCCATGACTGTTTTTCTCCTTTACAATTGGCCGCGTATAATTGAGAAATTTTTTCACGCGGCGTATTCGAACGTCCTGATGGTCAGAATCAAAGGCCTGCGAAAACCTCGATCTCCTTTGAATCCTCTGTCAGGGTAACGATTGCCTTCTTTGTTGCAGCAGTCTTTCCGAATACCATGCCTCTTCTCTTGGTCTTGCCATCCTGGTTCATGGTGTTTACGGACTTAACCTTGGTTCCGTCGAACATCTTCTCAACGGCTTCCTTTACCTGAGACTTTGTTGCTGCCGGATTTACAAGGAAGGTATATTTCTTGGATGCCATCTCGCCCATGGACTTCTCAGTGATGACCGGACGAAGGATAACGTCGTAATATCTAATGTCAGCCATTATGCGTATACCTCCTCAACTTTCTCCAGTGCTGCCTTGGTAGCAACCACTGTTCCGAACTTCATAACGTCATAAACGTTCAGCTCGTTAACCTGTGCTGTCTTGATGTCAGCAATATTTCTAGCGGAAAGAACTGTGTTCTGGTCGTTGGAATCCAGAAGAACGAATGCCTTCTTCACGTTCAGTGCATCGAGCATGTTCTGGAAGTTCTTTGTCTTGATCTCGTCGAACTTGATCTCATCAACCACGATCAGCTTGTTCTCCTGAACAGCGTTGGAAAGTGCAGACTTGAGAGCCGCTCTCTTCTCCTTCTTGTTCATGGTTGTGGTGTAGTCTCTGGGAACCGGAGCGAATACCACGCCGCCGCCCTTCCACTGCGGTGCTCTGATGGAGCCCTGTCTTGCATGACCGGTGCCCTTCTGTCTCCAAGGCTTTCTTCCGCCTCCTGAAACTTCTGAACGAGTCAATGCCTTCTGTGTGCCCTGGCGCTTGTTCGCCAGCTGTGCAACTACTGCGAGGTGAAGAAGATGTGTGTTGATCTCTGCGCCAAAGATAGCGTCGTTCAGATCCATCTTGCCAACTTCCTTACCCTGCATATCAAATACAGATACGTTAGCCATTTAAATGTTCCTCCTTTCTTCCGTCTCAGGCCTTTACAGCTTCTTTAACTGTAACCAGTGCCTTCTTCGGTCCCGGTACCGCACCCTTTACAAGGATGAGGTTCTTCTCAGCATCAACCTTCACAACAGTGAGGTTCTGAGTTGTCACCTTTACTGCACCCATGTGAGAGGGCATTCCCTTACCCGGAAGCACTCTGGAAGGTGTAGCACTTGTACCGTTGGAACCCTGATGACGATGGAACTTGGAACCGTGTGCCATGGGTCCTCTG
>CAVATZ010000005.1:0-55684 GCA_963591655.1 Clostridiales bacterium | reverse complement strand
GGAAAGAGCTGCTATGTGGTGGAGAAGCGGCCGCAGGTCGGGGGCAATGTCTTCTGCCGGGAGGTGGAGGGCATCAACGTCCATGAGTACGGCGCCCATATTTTCCACACCTCGAACCGGGAGGTCTGGGACTTTGTCAACAGTCTCTGTGAGTTCAACCGCTATACAAATTCCCCGGTGGCGAACTACAAGGGCGAGATGTACAACATGCCCTTCAATATGAACACTTTCTCCAAGATGTGGGGCATTTCCACACCGGCGGAGGCCAAGGCCATTATCGATCAGCAGCGGACGGCAGTGCAGGGAGAGCCGCAGAACCTGGAGGAGCAGGCCATTAGCCTGGTGGGTACCGACATTTACCAGAAGCTCGTGAAGGGCTATACCGAGAAGCAGTGGGGGCGTGACTGCCGTGAGCTGCCGGCCTTCATCATCAAGCGGCTGCCGGTGCGTTATACCTACGACAACAATTATTTCAATGATCTCTACCAGGGCATTCCCATCGGCGGCTACAATGTGCTGATCGACCGGCTCTTCGGCGACTGCGAGATCGAAACCGGCGTGGATTATCTGCAGCATCGGGAGAAGTATGATGCCATGGCGGATTGTATCGTGTATACAGGACCCATCGACGCCTACTTCAACTATCAGCTGGGCAAGCTGGAGTACCGGAGCCTTCGCTTCGAGTCGGAGCTGCTGGAGGAGGAGAATCACCAGGGCGTTGCGGTGGTGAATTACACGGATCGAGAGACGCCCTATACCCGCGTCATCGAGCACAAGCACTTCGAGTTCGGTACGCAGCCGAAGACGGTCATCACCCGGGAGTACCCCACCGACTGGCACGAGGGCATGGAGCCCTATTATCCGGTGAATGATGAGAAGAACCAGAGCCTGTATCAGAAGTATGCGCTTCTGGCAGAGGAGGCCAATGCTGCCGGGCAGAAGAGGGTGATCTTCGGCGGCCGTCTGGGTGAGTACAAGTATTATGATATGGATAAGGTAATCGCCAGCAGCATGGAGCGGGCGAAGGCAGAAGGGATTTTCGCGTTATGATCATTACCAAGACCCCCTTTCGGATGTCCTTTTTCGGGGGCGGAACCGATATGGAGAGCTTTTTCCGGGAGCACGGCGGTGCGGTGATTTCCACCACCTTTGATAAATATTGCTATGTCCATGTCCGTCATCTGCCGCGCTTTTTTGACTATGCCACGGAGCTGTCCTATGCGAAGACAGAGCGGGTGAACAGTCTGGAGGAGATTCAGCATCCCCTGATCCGGAATGCCATGAAGCTTCTGGATATGCATGAGCTGCGGCTCACCTATGAGGCGGATCTGCCGGCCCGCTCGGGTCTCGGCACCAGCTCCTCCTTCGCGGTGGGCATGCTCAATGCCTTCTATGCGCTGAAGGGAAAGTATGCGGACAAGCGGAAGCTGGCGGATGAGGCCATTTACCTGGAGCGGGTGCTCTGTGCGGAGGCTGGCGGCTGGCAGGACCAGATCGCAGCGGCCTTCGGCGGCTTCAATCGCATTAACTTCGGTGAAAACGGCTATGAGGTACTGCCGATCATCATCAGCCCGGAGCGGAAGAAGCAGCTGAATCAGAATCTGCTGATGTTCTTCACCGGCTTCACCCGTTTTTCCTCCGATGTGCAGAAGGCCAATGCGGAGAGCAGCGAGGCGAAGCTGGCGCGGCTGAAGGAAATGCTGTGTCTGGTGGATACGGCGGAGCAGGTGCTGGAGGACAGCCACAGCGACCTGGACGAGTTCGGACGGCTTCTGGACCATACCTGGCAGCTGAAGCGGGGCACGGGGAAGGCGGTTTCCACCTCGAATATCGATGCCCTTTATGAACGCGGCATCAGGGCCGGCGCCCTGGGCGGAAAGCTCCTCGGTGCCGGGGGCGGCGGCTTCCTGGTGTTCTATGTGCGGCCGGAACAGCAGCCGGCGGTGATCCGGGCCATGGAGGGACTCCTGCAGATTCCCTTTGCCTTTGAGGACGGCGGCACCCGGGTGATCTACTATACCCCGGAAAGCTATGAGCCGAAAACGGACAGATGAGAGAAAATTGCTGAATTTAAGCAATCTGTAAGCACTTTGCATGGGAAAATATAAGGCCATTGCCTTGCGTTTTGCCCGATGACTGGGTATAGTGTAAGGGTCAGGGTAGAAACAGTTATAAAATAATGAGGTAATAAAATGAAAAAGTCTCTTTGTACAATCGGCGCAGCGGTGTTCATGATGGCGGCGGCAGCGGTTCCGGCAATGGCCGGCTGGAATCAGGGCACAGGTGTCAATGCATCCAAGTGGTGGTATTCCTACAATGCTGACGGCTCCTCCTATGCGAAGGGCGGCTGGGCATGGCTGGACGGCAACAACGACGGCGTGGCAGAGTGCTACTATTTTGACAATTCCGGCTGGGCACTGATGAACACAAAGACACCGGACGGCTATACCGTGAATGCCAGCGGTGCGTGGGTAGTGAACGGACAGGTGCAGACACAGGCAGTGGCTGTCACAGGCAGCGGCTCCACCAACAAGTCCACAACGACCACAACCACAAAGAAGAACGGTGTGGTGAAGGGCGTGAAGGCAGCCAAGAATGTGAAGACCACCGATAAGGTGACCACCGGCAGCAGCGGATCTCCCAAGGCCGGCGAGGACAACACCAGCTTCGACGACTGGAGCAAGCAGAATGCGGATCCGCAGGCCAATGTCAAGGAGTCGGATGACTGATACTTTTTTTGAACGGTCACGGATTGTTCACAGTTCCGATATAGTATAGGGGAGCTGTTTGAGGAAAGCATCAGAAAAGAGGAGACACAAATTAATTATGAAAAATTACAAAAAGTTCCTGTTGGCTTCTGGCATGGCACTGCTTGCACTGAGTGCAGGTGCCTGCGGCAAGAAGGCAGAGGAGACCACAGCTGCGGTAGAGGCTTCTGTGGATGAGGAAAATGCAAACTTTACCAACGGTACCATTACGTCCGTTGACGGCAGCACACTGACCTTGAGCGTAGCGGATGATCAGAGCATCAGCTTTGATATCTCCGGCGCCGCAACAAATCCGGCATGGGAGCTTCATGAGGGCGACGAGGTAGACGTATACTTTGACGGAGAGCCGGATGAGGATACCGGACTTCCGGCGGACGGCACCAAAGCCCTGGAGGTGAAGATGTCCGTTCCCTACGAGTACCAGGATGAGGACTTCAGTTATGATCCGGAGCTCTACGGCGAGATCACTGCCGTGGACGAGAAGAGCATTACCGTGAAGGAGATTCTGGATGATCGTGAGGAGGTTTCCGAGGATGCTGATGAGGAGATGACGGCAGAGGATTACTATGGTGAGACCTATACCTTCAGCCGTGCTTCCTATGAGGTGGATATCGCGGACGGCGATCTTGCTGTAGGTACCACCGGTTCCTTCGATTATATCGGTGCGCTGGACAGCAATCCGGTGTGCTATCGTGTGGTAACCGATGACATGGGAGACAGTGACGAGGCGCAGAAGTTCTATCTGCAGGGCACCCTGGAAAAGGTAGAGCAGGGCGTGGCTTATCTCAAGATGAGCGATGATACGGTTTACAAGTTCGAGGTAGACGGAGACGAGGCGCTGCAGAAGCAGGCCGAGGCTCTGGTGGGCAAGGAAGCCCGTATCTATTTCTCCGACTCCATCCGTGCCAGAGTGATGACCGCAGATACGGTTGAGGCAGTGTAAGGCGGAAAACAGAACAGAGAAGAGAGTTGGGAGCGTCGATGAAAATTGATGCTCCCTTTTTTGGCATTATCATAGTAGAATATAGCGATGGTAGCAATCCGATATTGTTGCTTATGAAGGAGAAATCAGATGACAGAGCAGGAGATCAGAAAGCATTTTGCGGCGAACCGTTTCATGCAGGAATGCGGTATGACCATAGAGAAGATGGGAAACAGTGAGGACTTTTATGTGAAGGCGGAGGTGATGCCGAAGTACTTTAACGGAAGCTCACGGATTCACGGCGGCTATCTCTATACCATTGCGGATACGGTCGGCGGTGTGAATGTGCGCCGCTATGCCAGCAAGCTGGCCACACTGGACAGTGATTTCCACTTCCTATGCAATGAAAGCACGCGCTATGTCTATGGCTATGCCCGGCTCATTCGGAACGGCAGCAAGGTGATCGTCATGCATGTGGAGGTCCGGGGAGACAGCGACCAGGTCTTTGCAGAGGGAACCTTTACCTATTACAAGTTTGATTGATGCTCCGCAGCGTATTGCGGCATATGGGAGGGAAAATATATGAAGAATCTTTTGGTTGCCCAGTCCGGCGGCCCCACAGCAGCCATCAATGCCACACTGGCGGGAATTGTGGAGCGCGCCTTCGAGAGTCCGGAGATTGACCGGGTTTATGGTGCGGATTTCGGCATACAGGGTGTGTTGCAGGAGCGTTTCCTGGATCTGACGGAGATGATTCCGGCACTGGTGCGGGAGGAATTCGGAGAGACCGAGGATCCGGAAACGCTGGAAGCCGGGATACTGCGTATTCTGGACCGTCTCAGCACCACACCGGCGGCGGCCCTGGGCTCCTGCCGTTACAAGCTGAAGGATCCGGCGAAGGACAGCACGGAATTTGAACGTCTCATCGAGATCTTCCGGACCCACAATATCGGGTATTTTGTATACATTGGCGGCAACGATTCCATGGATACGGTATGCAAGCTGTCGGAATTTATCCGGGCGCGGGGCATTACGGATATCCAGGTGATCGGCGCGCCGAAGACCATCGACAACGATCTCTTCGGCATTGATCACTGCCCCGGCTTCGGCTCGGCGGCCAAGTACATCGCGGCCTCTATGGCGGAGCTGGAGCGGGAGCTGGTGGTTTATGATACGCCCTATGTCATTATCGTGGAGCTCATGGGCAGAAATGCAGGCTGGCTCACGGCAGCGGCGGCTCTGGCCAAGGACCAGAATTCCCGGGTGCCCTATCTGATTTACCTGACCGAGGTGCCCTTTGACCTCACGAGCTTCATTGAGGACGTCCGGGCGGAGCTGAAAACGGACCGCTGCGTCATGGTGGCGGTGTCCGAGGGAATCCGCGACCGCTCCGGCCGCATGCTTTGCGAGTACAGCAGTCTGAATGAGACGGCGGGGAAGAGCGGCTACGGCGGTGCCGGCGGGCTGGATGCCTTCGGACACAAAATCGCGTCCGGTGCGGCCCGGGTGCTGGAGCATGCGGTGCAGAAAAACATCGGCTGCAAGGTGCGGGCCATCGAGCTGAATCTGCTGCAGCGCTGTGCCGGTCATCTGCTGTCAGAGACGGACATTCGGGAGTCCCGGGAGCTGGGCCGTCAGGCGGTCAGTCTGGCGCTGGTCGGCGAGAACGGCAGCATGTCATCGCTGCGTCGGGTGGAGAGCGCCCGGGGCTATGCTGTGGAATATCTCCCGGCGGACATCCGGGAAATCGCCAATCGCGAGAAGTGTGTGCCGCGGGAATGGATCAACTCTGAGGGCAACGGGGTAACGGAGGACTGCCTGCATTACCTTCGGCCTCTGGTGCAGGGCGAGCTGAGCTCTGACTTTGCGGACGGCGTGCCCCGCTATGTACTGCTGCGAAAGAGGTGAGAAATTGGAAAAGCGTTATCATGAGGATGTGAAAAACAGCGTGGGCCGGGTGTTTTTTGCCGGCATTGCCTGCATCCTGCAGGTGGTCTGGCTTCTGGTGACGCTGCTGCAGCTTTACCGGCACTACGCGATTTTGTCGGCGCTGGTGCATATCCTGACGGTTTTTGTGGTGCTGCGTCTCTTCGGAAAGCACAGCAACACCACCATCAAGCTGAGCTGGATCGTCTTCATCATGGCGGCACCTCTGTTCGGGCTGGCCTTTTATCTTCTCAGCACGGGCTCCAACTTTGTCCGCACCATGGGAAAGCGCTTTCAGACCATCGATCGCGCCCTCTTTCCCTTGCTGGGCCAGGATCCCGAAGCCCTGCAGCATTTGCGTGAGGATAATGTCGGTGCCGCGAATCAGGCGTACTTCCTCCGGAATACGGCGGGCTTTCCGGTCTATGAGGATACGGCGGTGCGCTACTTTTCGGAGGCATCCGAGGGGCTGGAGGCCCAGAAGGCGGCGCTTCGGAAGGCGGAAAGCTTCATTTTTATGGAGTATCACGCCATTGAGGACCGGGAGGCCTTCGGGGAGCTGACGGAAATTCTGGCGGAACGGGCTGCCCACGGGGTAGAGGTGCGGCTTTTCTATGACGATGTGGGCTCCCTCGGCTTCGTCAGTCGGCAGTTTCTCCGGAAAATGCAGTCGCTGGGCATTCAGTGCCGGGTATTCAATCCGGTGGTGCCCTTTTTCAATATTTTCATGAACAACCGGGACCATCGGAAGCTGACGGTGATCGACGGCCGGGTGGGCTTTACCGGCGGCTACAACCTGGCAGATGAGTACTTCAACATTACCCACCCGCTGGGCTACTGGAAGGACACGGGGCTCATGCTGGAGGGCGGTGCTGTCCGGACGCTGACGGTGCTGTTTTGGGAGATGTGGAACGCCATGAACCGGCGGGGGCTGGAGGACATCCGGCCCTATCTTCTGCCGGCGGATGCGTTTCCGGCGCTGCCGGGGCAGGGCTTTGTGCAGCCCTACGGGGATTCACCGCTGGACGAGAAGCGGACCGGCGAGGATGTGTACCTGAATCTACTGAAGAATGCCCGGCGTTATGTCTTTATTATGACGCCCTATCTCATCATCACCGATGACATGACCCGGGAGCTGACGCTCTGTGCGCGTCGGGGCGTGGATGTCCGCATCATTACGCCGGGGGTGCCGGACAAGAAGCTGATTTACCAGATGACACGGTCCTATTACGGTGCCCTGGCCCGGGAGGGCGTGCGGATTTACGAGTACACGCCGGGCTTCTGTCATGCGAAAATGATGGTGAGTGACGACGAGCTGGCGGTGGTGGGCACCATTAACCTGGATTACCGGAGCCTCTACCACCACTTTGAAAATGCGGTGCTGCTCTGCGGCTGTCCCTGTGTGGCGGAGATCCGGGATGACCTAATGGCGTGTATCGCCGTGTCCCGGGAGGTGACGGCACGGTACGGCAGCGAGCGTTCGGCGGCCCTTCGCATGGGGCAGTGCGTGCTCCGTTTGTTTGCGCCCCTGATGTAAGGAAGGAGAGGACAATGCTGCTTGCGGTAGATTGCGGAAACATTCATACGGTATTGGGACTGCTGGAGGAGAGCGGGGAGATGCGGGAGGTTTTCCGGGTGGAGACCAACCGGAAGAAAACCAGCTTTGAGTACGCGGCTGCCCTCAGTCAGATTCTGGATCTTCTGTCCATCGAGCGGACGGAGATCCACGGGGTGATTCTGGCCTCGGTGGTGCCGCAGCTGACGGACACCCTGCAGCAGGCCTTCCGCATGGTGACGGGGCGGCAGACCCTCGTGGTGGGCGCCGGTGTCCGGACGGGACTGAAGCTCCAGATCGACGATCCGGGGACGGTGGCGGCAGATCTCGTGGCGGCAGCTGTCGCAGCCAAGAACCGGCTGCCCCTGCCGGCCATCATCATCGATATGGGCACGGCCACCACGGTGACGGCGGTGAATGCCGCCGGGGCTTATATCGGCGGCGCCATCATGCCGGGGGTGCAGCTTTCGCTGAATGCCCTGACGGCCGGCACCTCTCTGCTGCCCTCCATCGAGGTGGCAGCGCCGAAGCGGGTGATCGCCAGTGCCACGGTGGATTCCATGCGCTCCGGCATCATTTACGGCACGGCGGGCTCCCTGGACGGTCTCATTGACCGCTTTATGGAGCAGCTGCCGGGGGTGCAGAGCATCGTGGCCACCGGTGAGCTCTGCCGCGCCATCTGTCCCTTCTGCCGGCATAAGATCGAGCTCCGGGAGCACCTGGTGCTGGAGGGATTGTATGAAATCTGGAAGCTGCGCAGATAATGTGTTAAGATAAAAGAATTGATGATTAGGAGCAGAAGGAATGGATAAGGACAGAACCGACAAGAGCATAGGCGCCGTCTGCAGTCTGACGGAGCTGGTATCCGCCCCCGGTGCAGGCGCGGCACTTCCTCTGGACTGGCTGCCGGATCCGGTGCTTCTGTATTTCAAAAGCGGTGCCTATACGCTGATGCTGAATCTGGAGAGGCATGAGATTCTGGAGGAATGCATCTGCTTCGTGAATCCCGGCACGGTGTGGCAGCTGACGGCCCATGAGGACACAGAGGGGCAGGTATTTATGCTGCGCTTTGCCTATGACGCTCTGCGGCCGCTGTACGGCGGTCCCATTGACGAAGAGCTGCTGAAGCCCCTGAGTGAGGGAAAACTGCACTGCCGGGATCTGATCCGGATGTCGGAGCTTGGGTATCTGGAGCTCCTGCACGCCACGAACCGGCTGCTGCGGGCCTTCCGGGGCAGTGCGGCGCGGTCGGGTGATGAGGAGCGAAGACATTATACGGTGCAGGCGGTGATGGATCAGCTGCTGGTGCAGGCGGGACTTCTGCAGGTCCTGGGGCTCTGTGAGTCCTTCGGCTGGATCCGGGAGCTGCGGCCGGAGGATGAGGACCGGCAGGTGCAGCTCATTAAGAACGCCCTGACCTATATCCGGGAGCATTTCCGGGAGAAGATTTATATCCATGACCTTTCGGGGCTGGGCGGCTTAAATGACCAGTACTTCATCCGCTTTTTTAAGAGCGTCATGGGGCTGCCGCCGCTGGATTACATCAATCGCTACCGCGTCCTGCGGGCAGCAGAGGCGCTGGCGCAGACAGACCGGCGGATCTGCGACATTGCGGAGGACTGCGGCTTTCACAATATCGGAAACTTCATCAAGGTCTTCCGCTCGTTCATGGGGACGACACCGCGGGAGTACCGGAAGGATCCGGATGCTTATCAGGAAAAGGAGAAAAAGGAATGACATATTACTATCCGGCTGTGATCACGAAGAAGGACAAGGACGAGGGCTATCGGGTGGATTTTCTGGATCTGGACCAGTGCTTCGGCGAGGCGAAGGATCTGGAGGATGCCCTGGAGGATGCCCGTTACAACGGCGTGAACTGGATTCTCACGGAGCTTGAGGACAGGATGGAGCTTCCCGCCCAGACCCACCTCGACGACGTAGAGCTCGCCGAAAACCAGACCGCCACCATGATCGCATTATTAATGCCCCGTGACGGTTGGGACGAGTGAAGGACTTTGCATAAAGCAAAGTCCGTAACGAACTGACATGTGCCCCGAAGGGGGACATGCTCGCGAAGCGAGTTCATCGAGAGCTACAAGCTCGAGATGAATCCCAAGTAACCCGAACCCATTTGACACTGCCCCGCCCTTATGCTATAATCCATCGGAACTTGAACAGGAAAAGTTTTCGAAGGAGGAACGGGTGAGCAGAACACTTCTCAAAAATGCGAAAATTTTTACACGGAACGGCTTTCGAAAGCAGGACGTTCTCCTCAAGGATGACAAGGTATTTTTAGATTTTTCCAATACGGATACAGCGGACGCAGCCGTTCAGGACCTGAACGGCTTGTTTATTATTCCGGGCCTCGCAGATGTACATGTGCATTTGCGGGAGCCCGGTTTTTCGTATAAGGAAACCATCCGGAGCGGAACGGAGGCGGCGGCCCACGGCGGCTACACGGCGGTCTGTGCCATGCCGAATCTGAAGCCGGCTCCCTCCAGCCTGCCGCGGCTTCAGCAGGAGCTGGACTGCATCGAAAGGGATGCGCTGGTGCATGTCTATCCCTACGGCAGCATCACCGAGGAACAGACCGGCCACGGCAGACTTTCGGACATGGAGGCGTTGGCACCCTATGTCTGTGCCTTCTCTGATGACGGCAAGGGCATGCAGGAGCGCGGGGAAATGAAGGCGGCCATGGAGAAGGCGGCCGGCCTCGACAAGATGATCGTGGCCCACTGTGAGGATGAGGCGGAGCTTCAGCCGGGCGGCTGCATCCATGACGGCGAATATGCGCGGCTGCACGGTCATGTGGGCATCAACAATGCTTCGGAATGGAAGCAGGCGGCCCGGGACATGGCGCTGGCGAAGGAGACCGGTGTGCAGTACCACATCTGCCATGTTTCCACAAGGGAGACGGTGGAGCATGTGCGGCGCTACAAGGCAGAGGGCGTTCGCGTCACCTGTGAGACCGGCCCGCATTACCTCATGTTTACCGACATGGACCTGGAGGAGGACGGCAGGTGGAAGATGAATCCGCCCATCCGCGCGAAGGAAGATCGGGAGGCGCTGATTCGGGGCATTCAGGACGGCACCATCGACTGCATCATCACGGACCATGCGCCGCATTCCGCGGAGGAGAAGAGCCGGGGGCTGGACAAGTCCGCCTTCGGCATCGTGGGACTGGAGACCTGCTTTGCATCCCTCTATCATAACCTCGTGCTGCGGAATCCCCTGGACTGTGGAGAGAAGCGAGTGGATCAGGCAGCGGAGGGTACCGGTGCCATCACACTGGAGAAGCTGGTGGAGCTGATGGCGGTGAATCCCCGCCGGATCTTCCAGCTGCCGGGCCCGCAGTATATCGAGGACGGTGTGACCGCGGACATCACGGTGATGGACCTCTCCAGGCGCTGGCAGGTGGATCCGGAGAAGTTCTATTCCATGGGACGGAGCACGCTTTTCACCGGTCAGGAGGTACAGGGTGAGGTGGCAGCCACCTATGTGGGCGGCCGCTGCGTCTATGACCGGGAGACGGGCATACACAGAGCATAAACAGGAGACGGAGATGAAAGAGATTGAATACAAGATCCTCAGCAATCGGGAAATCGCGAGAGACGTTTTCGAAATGGTGCTGGACGGAGATACGAGTGAGATTCAGGCACCGGGGCAGTTCGTGGAGCTTTCCCTGCCGGGAAGATACCTGCGCCGCCCCATTTCCATCTGCGATTACGAGAAGAACCGGCTGACGCTGGTATACAAGGTGGTGGGTCACGGCACCGAGGACATGAGCTATATGGAGGCGGGAGAATTCCTGAAGGCGCTCGTTGCCCTCGGCAACGGCTACCGGACCGCGGATATCCCGGACGGTGCGGTGCTTGCCGGCGGCGGTGTGGGTGTGCCGCCCCTCTATGCCCTTTGCAAAAGGCTGGTGGCGGAGAACAAGCATCCCTACGTGGCGCTGGGCTTCAATACGAAGGAGGACGTTTTCTATGCCGAGAAGTTCCGGGCGCTGGGCGTGCCGGTGAATGTGACCACGGTGGACGGCTCCTTCGGTGCCAAGGGCTTCGTGACCTCCATTCTGGGCAATCACGACTATGCCTGCTGCTGCGGTCCGGAGCCGATGCTGCATGCTGTATACAATGCAGTGCAGGACGGACAGTTCAGCTTTGAGGCCCGGATGGGCTGCGGCTTCGGTGCCTGCATGGGCTGCAGCAAGCGGACGAAGAACGGCTTCAAGCGGGTCTGCAAGGACGGACCGATCTTCCGCTATGATGAGATTCTCTGGGACTAAGGAGGTGCAGAAATGATTGATATCAGTACAGAGCTTTCCGGCATTCGCCTCAAGAATCCGGTGATTCCTGCCTCCGGCACCTTCGGCTACGGCAAGGAATATTGGGATCTTTATGATCTGAACATCCTGGGCTCCATTTCCATCAAGGGCACCACGGTGGACGCCCGCTACGGCAATGAGCTGCCCCGCATCGCAGAGTGTCCGGAGGGACTCATCAATTCCGTGGGTCTGCAGAACCCGGGCATGCAGGTGGTGATCGAGGAGGAGCTGCCGGCGCTGAAAAAGCATTTCACGGATCCCCTGGTGGCCAACATTTCCGGCTTTTCCGTGCCGGAGTATGTGAAGCTGGCGGAGGCCATGGACAGTGTGGACAATGTCGGTATTTTGGAGGTGAATGTCTCCTGTCCCAACGTGCACGGCGGCGGCATGGCCTTCGGCACCTCTGCGGAGAATGTGGCCGAGGTGACCCGGGAGGTACGGAAGGTCACCAAGAAGCCGGTATACATCAAGCTGAGCCCGAATGTCACCGACATTGTGTCTATTGCCAAGGCAGCTGAGGATGCCGGTGCAGATGGCCTGTCCCTCATTAACACACTGCTCGGCATGCGGATCGACATCCGCCGGCGGAGACCGGTGATCGCCAACAAGATGGGCGGCTTCTCCGGTCCGGCGATTCTGCCGGTGGCGGTGCGGATGGTATACCAGGTGTCCCATGCGGTGAAGATTCCGGTCATCGGCATGGGCGGCATTTCCACGGCCGAGGATGTGATCGAATTCATGATGGCAGGTGCCAGTGCGGTCGAGGTGGGTGCAGCCAACCTGGTGAACCCCTACGCCTGCCGGGATATTATCGAGGATCTTCCGATCAAGTGTCAGGAGCTGGGCATTGAGAAGCTCACGGACATCATCGGATGTGTTGAATAAAAAAGGGAGGAACAACTATGGGTAAGGACGTTATCATCGCATTGGATTTCCCCAGCGCGGAGAAGACCTATGCATTTCTCGACAAGTTTGAGAACCACGGCAGAAAGCCCTTCGTGAAGATCGGCATGGAGCTCTTCTATGCAGAGGGACCGCAGATCGTGCGGGAGATCAAGAAGAGGGGCCACAAGATTTTCCTGGATCTGAAGCTGCACGACATTCCCAACACCGTAAAGGGAGGCATGCGCTCGCTCCGGGATCTGGATGTGGACATGACCAATGTGCACGCGGCGGGCACCATCGACATGATGAAGGCTGCCATTGAGGGCCTCACCAGAGAGGACGGCACCCGTCCCCTGCTGATCGCCGTGACCCAGCTGACCTCTACCTCCCAGGAGAAGATGACCGGAGAGATCCTCATCGACCGTCCCATCAACGAGGTGGTGGTGCAGTATGCGAAGAACGCGCAGGCGGCCGGTCTGGACGGCGTGGTCTGCTCCCCGCTGGAGGCAGGACAGATCCACAGCGAGGTGGGCGCTGACTTCCTCACCGTGACACCGGGCATCCGCTTTGCGGGAGACGCCAAGGGGGATCAGGCCAGAGTCACCACACCGGAGAAGGCCAGACAGATCGGCTCCGACTACATCGTGGTGGGCCGCTCCATTACCGCGGCAGAGGATCCGGTGGCAGCCTATGAGCAGGCCATGACGGACTTTGTCGGATGAAAGACATTACATCAACTATCATATATAAGGGAGAAAACTATGACTACTAAGGAAGATATCGCAAAGGGACTGCTGTCGATCAAGGCTGTGTTTCTGAAGCCGGATGATCCCTTCACCTGGGCTTCGGGCATCAAGTCCCCGATCTACTGTGACAACCGTCTGACCCTGAGCTATCCGGAGGTGCGCAGCATGATCGAGCACGCCATCGCGGAGAAGGTGCAGGAGCTGTATCCGGAGGCAGAGGCACTGTTCGGCACCTCTACCGCAGGTATCGCCCATGCTGCCATTGCTGCGGACATTCTCGGAAAGCCCATGGGCTATGTGCGCGGCTCTGCGAAGGACCACGGCCGGAAGAACCAGATCGAGGGACGTCTGGAGAAGGGCGAGAAGGTGGTTGTGATCGAGGATCTCATTTCCACCGGCGGCTCCGTACTGGACTGCGTAAACCCGCTTCGTGAGGCCGGTGCCGAGGTGCTGGGCATCGTCAGTATTTTCACCTACGGCATGCAGAAGGGCCTGGATCGTCTGGCCGCAGCGAATGTGGAGAACCACAGCCTCTGCGATCTGGACGCGCTGGTGAAGGTGGCTGTGGAAGAGAACTACATCAAGCCGGAGGACGAGGCGCGGATCCTGCGCTTCCGGGACAATCCCTCTGACGAGAGCTGGATCGGATAAGCAGAGAGGGAGGAAACAGGATCATGGAGAACAAGGCAAGATCGATCATCAACATTCTGGATCTCTCGGTGGAAGAGATCAATCATCTGGTGGATGTGGCCAATGACATCGAGGCGCATCCGGAGAAGTACTGGGACAGATGTGCCCACAAGAAGCTGGCAACCCTCTTCTTTGAGCCCTCTACCCGGACCCGCCTTTCCTTTGAGGCAGCTATGCTGGAGCTGGGCGGACAGTGCCTGGGCTTTGCAGGTGCGGCGAACTCCTCTGCCTCCAAGGGTGAGTCGGTAGCCGATACCATTGCAACGGTTTCCAACTATGCGGACATCATCGCCATGCGGCATCCCAAGGAGGGCGCACCGGTGGTGGCTTCCATGCACACCACAGTGCCCTTCGTCAATGCCGGCGACGGCGGACATTTCCATCCGACCCAGACACTGGCGGATATCCTGACCATTCAGCGTAACCGCGGCAGCCTCGAGAACATGACCCTGGGTCTCTGCGGCGACCTGAAGTTCGGTCGTACCGTGCATTCCCTCATCGACGCCATGCTGCGTTATCCGGGCAACCGCTACATCCTGATTTCTCCGGAGGAGCTGCGTCTGCCGGACTATGAGATCGAGAAGCTGAAGGCTGCCGGTGTGGACTTCCAGGAGACCACCTCTCTTGAGGAGGCCATCCCTGAGCTCGACATCCTGTACATGACCCGTGTGCAGAAGGAGCGCTTCTTCAACGAGGAGGATTACCTTCGTTTGAAGGATATCTACATCCTGACACCGGAACGTCTCAAGGCCGCAAAGCCGGATATGGCGATTCTGCATCCGCTGCCCCGTGTCAACGAGATTTCCGTTGCGGTGGACGAGGATCCGAGAGCCAAGTACTTCTACCAGACACTCTGCGGCAAGCAGATGCGTATGGCACTGATTCTGTATTTGCTGGGACTGGATAAGTAAAGTAAGTCGGCGTAGAGAGGACAGAGATATGAAAATTGATGGCATTGAAAACGGAATTGTGCTGGACCACATCAAGGCCGGCAAGAGCATGATTGTATACAAGTATCTGGGGCTGGACAAGCTCAGCAGCCAGGTGGCGCTGATCCAGAACTGTACCTCCCACAAGATGGGCAGGAAGGATATCGTGAAGATTTCCGAGGACATCGACCTGGATCTGGATGTTCTGGGCTATATCGATCCGGACATCACTGTGAACTATATTCAGGACGGCAAGAGCATCAAGAAGGCCGCGCTGACGCTGCCGGAGACGCTGAAGAATGTGCTGTGCTGCCGGAATCCCCGCTGCATCAGCTCCACCGAGCAGGAGCTGCCCCAGGTGTTCAAGCTGGCAGACGCCAAGAAGCGCCAGTACCGGTGCATCTACTGCGATACCATCGTGAAAAACGAAGATTTGTAATGCTTCAGCATGAATCCAAAAAAAGAAGGGCTTTGCGATAGCAAAGCCTTCTTTTTTTATATCTCTCTCGTCGCTTCCCTGAGCCACTTCAGCTCTTCTCCCTCGAAATAGGGCGACAGCTTTTCGAACACGGTGCCGTGATAGCGGTTCAGCAGCTCGATGTCATGCGGCTCCATGATGCTGGGATCCAGGGCGTCCAGGTCGATGGGGCACATGGTGAGGAATTCGAAGTTCAGGAATTCACCGAACTCGTTCTCGAAGGCCTTTTTGCAGACCGTCATGTTCTCCGTGCGGATGCCGTGGGAGCCCTCGATGTAGATGCCCGGCTCGTCGGAGGTGATGTGTCCCGGCTCGAAGGTGCCGGAATCCAGGCGCTCCGGTACGATGCGGTAGCGGATGCCGTTGGGGCGCTCATGCACATTCAGAAGATAGCCCACACCGTGACCGGTGCCGTGGTTGAAGTTGAGGCCCTCCCGCCAGAAGAGCTCCCGGGCCGCATAGTCGAAGCTGACGCCGATGGCGCCGTGAAGGATCTGCACATCGCCCAGCCGCAGCATGGCCTGGCAGACTCGGGTGAAGTGATGCCGCTCGGTTTCCGTGATCTCGCCCATGGCCAGGGTCCGGGTAATGTCGGTGGTGCCCATTAAATAGTGTCCGCCGGAATCCACCAGGTAGAGTCCGTGGGGCTCGATGACCACATCATGCTCCCGGGAGGGAGAATAGTGGGGCAGGGCAGCATTGGCGCCGTAGGCGGAAATGGTGGGGAAGCTGAGCTCCACGAAGCCGTCCTGCTCCCGGCGCAGCCGCTCCAGGTAGTCGGCGGCGGTGATCTCGGTCAGCACCTCGCTCTGCAGCTTTTCCTTGGCCCAGTCGGTGAGGACACCCTGCGCATCATAGGCGTGCTTCAGGAAGTAGCAGTACTTTGTGATGGCGATGCCGTCCCGGATGTGGGCTTCCTTCTCGTTTTCAATCTCCACCGGGTTCTTGATGGCCTTCCGGTAGGAGCTGGGCAGCAGCTGGTCCATCGGCTTCATGGAGCTGTCCAGCGCTGTGATGAGGGCATAGTTGGTCTTGCCGGTCTCCAGCAGAATGCTCTGGTTCCGGAGCTGCTTCACCGCTTCATAGATGTCGTTGTAGGGCAGAAGCCGGACATCCAGCGCCTGCAGGTAGTCCCGCACCTCTGCATCGAAGTTTGCTTCATTGGCGAAGAGGAAGGCCTGCTGCGGTGTCACCAGGAAATAGGAAAGGAAGACCGGGGTGCAGAGCACATCATTTCCCCGGAGGTTGAGAAGCCAGGCGATGTCGTCGAGGCTGGCAATGACATGCACCTCGGCGCCGGCCTTCTCCATATCGGCCCGGAGCTCGGCGAGCTTTTCTTTCGCTGATTTTCCGGCCCAGCGCTCCTCCAGAATCCATACCCGGCTCTCGGGCAGTGCGGGACGATTCTCCCAGATTTCGCCCACGAGATCCGCATCCCAGATGAGCGCCGCGTTCTTCTCCATGGCGATGCTGCTGAGCTCAGATCCGAGACGGAAGTCCACACAGCGGCCGTCAAAGCCCAGACTGCCGTCCGTCGGCAGCTCGCTCCGGATGTATTCGGTCAGGGTGGGCACACCCTTTTCTCCCATCTTCATGAGCGTGGTGCCGCTGTCCCGGAGCTCCTGCTCCGCCTGAATAAAGTAGCGGCCGTCGGTGAAGAGCCGGGATTCCGTCTGTGTCACCACCAGATTACAGCTGTCGCCGGTGAAGCCGGTGATGTATTCGATGGTCTTGAAATATTCCGAGACATGCTCACTCTGATGGAAGTCATCCATAGGGATCAGGAGCACATTCACATGTTCCGCCTGCATTTTCTGCCGCAGGAGCGTCAGTTCCTTTTTCATTCGATTTACCTCTTATATATTCTGTTTGCTTGATGCAAACTTCTCCACTCATCATAGCACATCCCCGAAGGCTGTGCTATACTCCCGATAGTCGGGAAATCCCGGGACAGGAGAGAGGCATGAATCAGAAGGCATTATACTATCAATATCCCTATATAAAAGAATTTTCAGCGACGGTGAGAAGCTGTGAGGAGGTGACGGAGCCCGCGCTGCTTTCGCAGTTTCCGGCGCAGTCAGCCCTTTGGCAGCTGACCCTTTCCGCGGAGGGCTTTTATCCTGAGGGCGGCGGACAGCCGGGAGACCGGGGCACCATTTCGGAAGAAAAGCCGCAGGACGCGCAGGATAATGCAGGCGGCGTGCATGTGCTGGACACCCGGGAGGGGCAGGACGGCGCGGTGCTCTATACGGACGGACCGCTGCCGGCAGGAGCAGCTGTACATTGTATACCGGACTGGACCTGGCGGATGCGGAACAGCCAGAACCATTCCGGCGAGCATATCATTTCCGGTCTCGTGCATCGGGATTACGGCTATGACAATGTGGGCTTTCATATGCACATGGAGGGGGAACAGCCCCTCATTACCATCGATTTTAACGGCCCCATCGACTGGGAAAATCTGCAACGCATCGAGCGGGAGGCCAATGCTGTCGTGCGGCAGGACCTTCCCATCGAGGTGTTCTATCCCACGGCAGAGGAGCTGGAAAAGCTGGACTACCGCAGCAAGAAGGCGCTGTCCGGTCCGGTGCGGCTGGTGCGGATCCCGGGAACGGATCTCTGCGCCTGCTGCGGCACCCATGTGGAGCGGACGGGAGAAATCGGCTGCATCAAGCTGCTGTCCGCGGCGAGTCACCGGGGCGGTGTCCGCATTGAAATGCTCTGCGGTCTGGATGCCTTCCGGGATTATGAGCGGAAGCATGAGACGGTGCTGCAGGTTTCCCGGCGGCTTTCTGTGAAGCCGGAGGAGACCGCCGCGGCAGTGGAGCAGCTGCTTCTCGAGAATCAGCGGCAGCGGCAGCGCATTGCGGAGCTCAACGAAAGGGCCTTTCAGCAGAAGGCGGCAGAATACGCCCGCCTTTTCGGGACCGGGGAAGCGGCGGCAGAACCAGCGGCAGCGCCGGAGACTGCGGATGCCCTGACGGAAAAGGGCGTGCTCTGCGACTTTGAGCGGGACATGTCCCCCATGGAGCTTCGGAAGTGCTGCGATTATCTTATGAAGCATACCGGCGCGCGCCTCGCGGCGGTCTTCGGTCGGGGCGAGGCAGAGGGGGCATACAGCTATGTGCTCGGAAGCCGGACCGAAGATATGCGGCCGTTGGGAAAAACACTGAATGCCCGGCTGTCCGGCCGGGGCGGTGGACAGGCGGCCATGGTGCAGGGAAGCCTCCGGGGCAGCGAAGCGGAGATCCGCAGCGCCCTGGCGGAGGCCTTTTCCTGAAGGGGCTTTTATGCTATACTTGACGGCACTTTATGTGGTTTGAATCATTATGAAAATTGGAGGAACACAATGAAGTGGAAAATCATCACGGCACTGCTGTCCTGCCTTTGGCTCGGGGCGTCCCCGGCCATGGCAAAGGACGTCTGGAAGCAGGTGAACGGGGAATGGTATTTTTACCAGTCGGCCGACACGGAGACGACGGAAAGCAGCGCGGCCGCGGATGCGGAAACGACCGGAACGGCAGAGGCGAAGACATTAAGCGCCTATAACGGCTGGATGCAGACCGACACGGAGAGTTGGTACTACTTTGTGGATTCCCGGATGATGACGGGTTGGATCACGGCCGGCGGCAAATGGTACGCCCTCGGGGACGACGGCATCATGCTGAAGAACCAGTGGGTCGGCAACTTCTATGTGGGTGAGGACGGCGCTGCGCTGATGGACACCACGGCACCGGACGGCACGAAGCTTTCGGCCTACGGCTCCCGGATGCGGAACGGCAAGGCGGTGGAGGGGCTCAATGACAAAACCGCCCGCTATGCGAAGATTCTGGAGGCGCATCCGGATGCGACGGTGGAGTTCACAAGCCCCGGACAGCTCGTGAAGGACAGCCTGAACGGATACAGCTTCATTACCTTCAAGACCATGAAGCTCTATGACCGCAGCACCGGTGCGCTGCTCTATTCCGGTGATGGCTGCTTCCGGCAGAATGCGGTGCTGGAAACCGCGGTGACGGAGAACGGCATCAGCAGCATGCAGCCCATGGGCCTGATGACGCAGAATTACCTCATGGGAGACCGGGTGTACATGGATCCGGCAGGGTTGATCACCACAGTGGCCCAGAGCCGCAGAGGATAAGGAGGAAAGCATGACGCTGCAGCAGCTTCGGCAGGTGATTACGGTGGCGGATGCGGGCTCCATGAATGAGGCGGCCAAGCGGCTTTTTATCACGCAGCCCAGCCTCAGTGCCGCCATTAAGGCGCTGGAGAAGGAAATCGGCATCGATATCTTCATGCGCTCCAACCGGGGCATCGTGGCCACGCCCCAGGGGGAGGAGTTTCTGGGCTACGCCCGGCAGGTTTCCGAGCAGTACCAGCTGATGGAGGAGAAGTACCTCCGGGACGGCACGCAGAAGAAGCGCTTCTCGGTTTCCATGCAGCACTATACCTTTGCGGTGGAGGCCTTCATCCGGGTGGCCCGGAAGTATGAGAGCGACAACACCTATGAATTTGCGGTGCATGAGACGAAAACCATTGAGATCATCGAGAATGTGAAGAACCAGATCAGTGAGATCGGCATTCTCTATCTCAATGACTTCAACCGGAACGTGCTGGGGAAGATCCTCCGGGAGGATTCCCTGGAGTTTGTTCCCCTGTTCACCTGCAATATCTATGCCTTTATGGCGAAGTCCAATCCGCTGGCGAGCCGGGAAAGGGTGACCATGGAGGATCTGCAGGACTATCCCTGCTGCTCCTTTGATCAGGGAGAGCGGAATTCCTTCTATTTCGCGGAGGAGGTGCTCAGCACCTACGATTACAAGAAGTATATCAAGGTGAACGACCGGGCCACCATATTGAACATCATGGTGGGACTGAACGGCTATACCCTCTGCTCCGGTATCATCTGTCAGGAGCTGAACGGGCCGGAGTATACGGCGATCCCGCTGGACACGAAGGAAACCATGACCATCGGATATATCAAAAAGAAGAGAATGCCCCTGTCGGAGCTGGGGCAGCTCTATGTGGAGGAGCTTCAGACCTATGAGGCTCAGAGAATGATGTGAGAGGAGAGAGGAAATGAACGGACAGATGCTGTTGGGAATCGCGCTGGCGATTGTAGCCGTGCTGGCCATTGTGCTGCTGTACCGCTTCCTGAAGGGGAGAAACAGCGGAAAGTATGTGATCAAGGAGGAGGACAAACTTCATGTGACGCTGGAGTCCAGCGATTACGGCCGGGTGGCGGCGATTCTGCTGGAGGGCCTCGGCGGCAGGGAGAATCTGGTGTCCTCTGCGGTGGACGGCACCCGTCTCAAGCTGGAGATCCGGCAGTATGACGCGGTGGATGAGAAGAAGCTGCGGTCCGCCGGTGTGGGCGGCGTGCTGCGTCCCTCCAAGACGGCGGTGCATATCATTATCGGCAGCAGCGCGCCGGAGGTGAAGGCGGCGCTGGACAGCAGACTGGAAGAAGCCTGAGAAAGCGTGAAGCATGAGTAAGAGCTATGAAATGGACATGACCCGCGGCGCCATTCTGCCGAAGATTGTCCTCTTCAGTCTGCCGCTGATGGCGGCCAGCATTCTGCAGCTGCTGTTCAATGCGGCGGATGTCATCGTGGTGGGGCGCTTTGTGGGACCCCAGGCGATGGCGGCGGTGGGCTCCACCACTGCCCTGATCAATCTGATCATCAATTTCTTTGTGGGTCTGTCTGTGGGCGTCAATGTCTGCGTGGCCCGCTTTTTTGCGGGTGATCGGCAGAAGGATCTGACGGATACCATACGGACGGCCATTCTCACGGCCATACTGTCCGGCATTCTGCTGCTGGTCGTCGGCGTCACATTGGCGAAGCCGATGCTGGAGCTGATGGGCTCCCCGGAGGACGTGATCTATGATTCCGTTACCTATCTCCGGATCTACTTCCTCGGCATGCCGGCCCTGATGATTTATGACTTCTCTGCCGCCATTCTGCGGGCAGTGGGAGACACGAAGCGGCCGCTGTATTTTCAGGTGGCGGCCGGCATCATCAATGTCATTCTGAACCTTTTCTTTGTGCTGGGCATGGGCATCGGCGTGGCCGGTGTCGGCATTGCCACCAGCATTTCCCAGACGGTCTCTGCCGTGCTGGTGCTGATGGTGCTGGTGCGGGACAAAGGGAAGCTGCGGCTGGATCTCCGCACACTGCGCATTGATCGGCAGAAGCTCACGGCGATCTTCCGGGTGGGACTGCCGGCGGGGCTGCAGAGCACCGTCTTCAGCCTTTCCAACGTGATGATCCAGAGCTCCATCAATTCCTTCGGCTCCACGGCCATGGCGGGCTCCACCGCCAGCCAGAACCTGGAGGGCTTCGTCTACATGGCCATGAATGCGGTATATCAGACAAATCTGTCCTTCACCAGTCAGAACATCGGTGCCGGACGCTACTCCCGCATCAACAAGATTCTTTTGAACTGTCTGGGCTGTGTGATTGCCGTGGGGCTTCTCCTGGGGGGTCTGGCCAATCTCTTCAGCGGCACCCTGCTGTCCTTCTATACGACGGATCCGGAGGTGCTCCGCTACGGACAGGAGCGGCTGCTCATCGTGGCGGGCCCCTACTTCCTCTGCGGCATCATGGATACCATGGTGGGCTCCCTTCGGGGCATGGATTTCAGCTTTGTGCCCATGATCGTCAGCTTCATTGGTGCCTGCGGTCTCCGCATTGTCTTTATCATGACGCTGTTCCGGCTGCCGGCGTTCCACAGCCTGCAGAATCTGTACATGAGCTATCCGGTGAGCTGGACCATTACCTTTACGGCCCACATCATTACCTTCCTGATCATCCGGAAACGGTTTCCGCGGGAGGACGCCGCGTGCTAGCCTTGATTTATCGCGGCCGTACCTATATAATTAGAAAGCCTGTAAGTAAAATTTCGTAGAAGGAGAAAAGGCGCTAATGTTTAAAAAAGTTGATACCAATATGAACTTTGTCGAGCGCGAGAAGGAGGTCGAAGACTTCTGGAGAGAGGGACATATCTTCGAGCAGTCCATTAAGGTGCACGAGGGTGACCCTTCCTATGTTTTCTATGACGGACCGCCCACGGCCAATGGAAAGCCCCATATCGGCCATGTAGAAACCCGTGCGTTTAAGGATATGATTCCCAGATACCATGCCATGAAGGGAGCTATGGTGCCCCGAAAGGCCGGCTGGGATACCCACGGACTTCCGGTGGAGCTGGAAGTGGAGAAGCAGATCGGCATCAATGGCAAGGAGCAGATCGAGAAGTACGGCGTTGCCCCCTTCATTGACCTGTGCAAGGAAAATGTCTGGAAGTACAAAGGCATGTGGGAGGATTTCTCCTACAAGGTCGGCTTCTGGGCGGACATGGAGAATCCCTATGTGACCTATCACGACGACTTCATTGAGTCCGAGTGGTGGGCGCTGAAGGAGATCTGGAAGAAAGGACTTCTGTATGAGGGCTTCAAGGTAGTGCCCTACTGTCCCCGCTGCGGAACCCCGCTGTCTTCTCACGAGGTGGCACAGGGCTATAAGGAGCTGAACGAGCGCTCCGCCATCGTGCGCTTCCGTGCGAAGGACGGCGATTTCTCCTTCCTGGCATGGACCACCACACCCTGGACTTTGCCCAGCAATACCGCGCTCTGCGTGCATCCGACACTGGAGTACGCTAAGGTAAAGGCAGCAGACGGTCAGACCTATGTGCTCTGCACCTCTCTTCTGGACAAGGTACTCGGACCTCTCGCAAAGGAGGGGGAGAAGGCCTATGAGGTGCTGGAGACCTATAAGGGTGCAGACCTCGTCGGCACAGAGTATGAGCCGCTCTATGCGTGCGCCGCGAAGGAAGCGGAGAAGCAGCACAAGAAGGCACATTTCGTGGTGGCAGACAACTACGTATCGGATTCCGACGGTACCGGCATTGTACACATTGCCCCGGCCTTCGGTGAGGACGATGCGAGAATCGGCCGGGAGAACAACCTTCCCCTGCTGAAGTTCGTGGACGAGAAGGGCGTGATGAGCCCGGCAACTCCCTTTGGCGGCATGCGCTGCAAGCCCACCGAGGCGGAGATGCAGCAGGGCGCTGTCAGCGCGGACCCGGAGGTTCTGAAGGAGCTGTCCTCCCGGAAGCTGCTGTTCGATGCCCCGAAGTTCACCCACAGCTACCCGCATTGCTGGCGCTGCGGCACACCGCTCATTTATTACGCAAGAGAGTCCTGGTTCATCAAGATGACCGCAGTGCGGGACGATCTGGTGCGGAACAATAATACCGTAAACTGGTATCCCGAGTCCATCGGCAAGGGGCGTTTCGGCGACTGGATTGAGAATGTACAGGACTGGGGTCTCTCCAGAAACCGTTACTGGGGCACACCGCTCAACATCTGGAAGTGCGCTTCCTGCGGACACCAGGATGCCATCGGCTCCATCGCGGAGCTGCGCGAGAAGTGCGGCAACTATGATGAGGTCCTGGCGGAGCTGAAGGCCAAGGGCAAGGAGGGCTATTCCTCTGATTATGTGGGCTACGAGCACATCGAACTTCACAAGCCCTATGTGGATCAGCTGACCTGCACCTGTCCGGAATGCGGCGGCAGCATGAAGCGTGTACCGGAGGTGATCGACTGCTGGTTCGACTCCGGCGCCATGCCTTACGCCCAGCATCATTATCCCTTCGAGAACAAGGAGCTCTTCGAGTCCCAGTTCCCGGCACAGTTTATCTGTGAGGCCGTGGACCAGACCCGCGGATGGTTCTACTCTCTGCTGGCAGAGTCCACACTGCTCTTCAACAAGGCACCCTATCAGAATGTTCTGGTGCTGGGGCATGTGCAGGATGAGAACGGCCAGAAGATGTCCAAGTCCAAGGGCAATGCTGTTGACCCCATGGATGCGCTGAACAAGCACGGCGCAGATGCCATCCGCTGGTTCTTCTACACGAATTCCGCGCCCTGGCTGCCGAACCGCTTCCATGACAAGGCGGTGGTAGAGGGACAGAGAAAGTTCCTGTCTACCCTGTGGAACACCTATGCCTTCTTCGTGCTCTATGCCAATATCGACAGCTTCGATCCCACGAAGTATGCCCTGGAGTATGAGAAGCTGACCGTTATGGACAAGTGGCTCCTCAGCAAGCTGAACACGGCTGTGAAGACCGTAGACCAGGACCTTGCGGATTTCAAGATTCCCGAGGCCGCTGCGGCACTGCAGGAGTTCGTGGATGACATGTCCAACTGGTATGTTCGCCGTTCCAGAGAGCGTTTCTGGGCGAAGGGCATGGAGCAGGACAAGATCAATGCCTACGAGACCCTGTATACTGCACTGGTGACCATTGCGAAGCTGGCAGCAC
Organism: Clostridiales bacterium; assembly: GCA_963591655.1. Taxonomy (GTDB): domain Bacteria; phylum Bacillota; class Clostridia; order Lachnospirales; family Lachnospiraceae; genus Oribacterium. The sequence goes on along the minus strand of CAVATZ010000005.1, from coordinate 31,140 downwards.
CCATGGTGCCCTTCATCACCGAGTCCATGTACCGGAATCTGGTATGCTCTGTGGATGAGAAGGCAGCGCCCTCCGTACATCTCTGCAGCTATCCGACAGCCGATGCATCTATGATCGACCCGGCACTGGAGAAGTCCATGGACGAGGTACTTCATATCGTGCTTCTGGGCCGTGCCGCCAGAAATGCGGCAGCGGTGAAGAACCGTCAGCCCATCGGTGCCATGTATGTGAAGGCGGAGCAGGCACTGGATGCCTTCTTCACCAGCATCGTGGAGGATGAGCTCAATGTGAAGCAGGTGCTGTTCCGTGAGGATCTTCGGGACTTCACCAGCTATACCTTCAAGCCCCAGCTGAAGACCGTGGGTCCGAAGTACGGCAAGCATCTCAATGCCATCCGCACTTACCTGCAGTCCATCGACGGCTCCCAGGCCATGGATGACCTGAACAGTCAGGGCGAGATCCGCTTCACGGTGGACGGCGACACCGAGGTGGTGCTGACCAAGGATGACCTCCTGATCGATGTTTCCCAGAAGGGCGGCTTCATCACAGAGGAGGACAATGCGCTGACCGTGGTACTGGATACCAATCTGACACCGGAGCTGCTGGAGGAGGGCTTCGTTCGTGAGATTATCAGTAAGCTCCAGACCATGCGTAAGGAGGCCGGCTTCGAGGTGATGGACCACATTTCTGTTCATGCCTGGGACAACGAGAAGCTGACGGCGCTGGTGGAGAAGAATGCCGACATGATCCGCACCGCGGTCATGGCAGACAGCATCGACTGCACCGCCGCAGACGCTTCCGACTATCAGAAGGAATGGGATATCAACGGTGAAAACCTGAAGCTTTCCGTAAAAAAGCTGTAATACGAAAAAATGATAAACAAATGGGGGTACATCATGGCGAAGTTCGACAAGGCTTTATTCAAGAAGGAGATTCAAAGCAATGCCAGAAAGCTGTTCAGACGGGATCTGACGGAGCTGAACAATAAGGAAGCATTCCATGCGGTAGCGGCTGCTGTGCAGGATGCCATCATTGACGACTGGATGGCAACACAGAAGTCCACCGAGAAGAATGACAATAAGAGAGTGTATTATCTGTCCATGGAGTTCCTGATGGGACGTGCACTGGGCAACAACATCATCAACCTCTGCGCACACAAGGAGATTCGCGAGGCCATTGAGGAGCTGGGACTGGATCTCACCTCTCTGGAGGACGAGGAGCCGGATTGGGCACTGGGCAACGGCGGTCTGGGACGTCTGGCTGCCTGCTTCCTGGATTCACTGGCAACCCTGGGCTACTGGGCCTGCGGCTGCGGCATCCGTTATAAGTACGGTATGTTCAAGCAGCAGATCGCGGACGGCTACCAGAGAGAGGTGCCGGATGACTGGCTGCGGGACGGCAATCCCTTCGAGCTGCGTCGGGCGGAGCTTTCCAAGGAGGTGCGTTTCGGCGGCTGGGTAGAGACCATCAACGACAACGGCAAGCTGCACTTCGTACAGAAGGGCTATCAGTCTGTGATCGCCATTCCCTACGATACACCGGTGGTGGGCTACGGCAATCATGTGGTGGATACCCTCCGTGTCTGGGATGCACAGGCGAAGGATACCTTCCATCTGGAGGAGTTTGACAAGGGCAACTACCAGAAGGCAGTGGAGTCCGAGAACATGGCCCGCAACATCGTAGAGGTGCTGTATCCCAACGACAACCACTATGCCGGCAAGGAGCTGCGTCTTCGTCAGCAGTACTTCTTCATCAGTGCATCCGTACAGACCGCAGTGAAGGAGTATGTGGAGCGTCACAACGGAGACATTCACCATCTCTATGAGAAGGTGGCCTTCCAGATGAACGACACACACCCGACCGTGGCTGTGGCAGAGCTCATGCGTGTCCTCATGGACGACTACAACCTGGAGTGGGACGAGGCCTGGGACATCACCATCAAGACCTGCGCCTACACCAACCATACCATCATGGCAGAGGCCCTGGAGAAGTGGCCCATCGAGCTGTTCTCCAAGCTCCTTCCCCGTATCTACCAGATCGTGGAGGAGATCAACCGGAGATTCTGCGAGGATATCCGCAGAAAGTACCCGGAGAATGCCGAGTACAAGATCTCCAAGATGGCCATCATCTATGACGGCGTAGTGAAGATGGCACATCTCGCCATCGTGGGCGGTCATGCCGTTAACGGTGTGGCAAAGCTGCACACAGAGATCTTGAAGAAGGAAACCCTGCATGACTTCTATGAGATGTACCCGGAGAAGTTCTCCAACAAGACCAACGGCATCACCCAGAGAAGATGGCTGCTGCATGCCAATCCGGAGCTGGCTGCTTGGATCACCGACAAGATCGGCGACCAGTGGATCACAGATCTGGACAAGCTGAAGAAGCTGGAGGTTTATGCCGACGATCCGAAGGTACAGGCTGAATTCATGGCCATCAAGCGTCACAACAAGGAGCGTCTGGCCAAGTACATCCGCGAGCACAACGGTATCGAGGTGTCCACAGACGCCATCTTCGATGTGATGGTAAAGCGTCTTCATGAGTACAAGAGACAGCTCATGAACATCCTGCACGTGATGTATGTATACAACCAGCTGAAGGATCATCCGGATATGGAGTTCCATCCGCATGTATATATCTTCGGTGCCAAGGCTGCCGCAGGCTATAAGACCGCGAAGCTGACCATCAAGCTCATCAACAACGTGGCCAATGTCATCAACAACGACGCTTCCATCAACGGCAAGATCAAGGTGGTCTTCATTGAGGATTACCGTGTTTCCAACGCTGAGATCATCATCCCGGCAGCGGACCTTTCCGAGCAGATCTCTACCGCCTCCAAGGAGGCATCCGGTACCTCCAACATGAAGCTCATGCTGAACGGTGCCCTGACCATCGGTACCATGGACGGTGCCAACATCGAGATCGTGAAGGAAGCCGGCGAGGAGAATGCCTTCATCTTCGGTATGTCCTCTGACGAGGTCATCGCCCTGGAGCACTCCAACGACTACCATCCGATGGATATCTTCAACAACAACCAGGATATCCGCCGTGTGCTGATGCAGCTGGTGAACGGCTTCTACAGCCCGGAGAACCCGGAGCTGTTCCGTCCGCTCTATGACTCACTGCTGAACACCAATGAGTCGGATCGGGCAGACCGTTACTTCATCCTGAAGGATTTCGCATCCTACGATGAGGCACAGAACAGAGCCATTTCCAGATTCAGTGATGAGAGCTGGTGGGCAAGAGCTGCCATCCTCAACACCGCCAATGCCGGAAAGTTCACCTCCGACCGTACCATCCAGGAGTATGTGGACGAGATCTGGCATCTGGATCCCATTAAGCTGAAGTAAAATATAGTATGCCATCAACAGGGGCGGGCAGGATTTCCTGCCCGCCCTTTTCGTGAATGCACAGTAACGATTTATACAAAGGAGAACGGAGCATGGAAGCAGAGCTGGTGCTGACACTGGAGGACGAGGACTGGGACGGCATAGAGGAGCTGATCCGCTGCTGCAATGAAGCGGACGGAACGAATTATTCCACAGAGCCGGACGGGGATTTTTTCTATCTGGTGCGGAATACGGAGCCGGAGGAAAGCGGCATAGAAGGAAGCCTGCTGGCGGTGCTCTTCGGTTACCGCCTGGGGGATACGGAGAACGGACAGGAGGTGCTGGAGCTCTGCGCCTATACGCTGCCGGCAGCGCGGCAGCTGGGCTGCTTCGGCCTTTGCCTTCATGCCCTGCAGGATGATTTTCGGGGCTACTGCTTCCGCTTTCTCGTGAAGCCCCGGCGCTGTCCGGCGGAGGAAGCCGGGAAAACCGATGCAGCGGGGGAGAGTGGGCATCCCGGCACAGAAGACATTGCCCCGGAGGGACAGTGGGGACTGCCGGAGGACACCCGGGAGACGCTGCGGGCCCTGGGCGCAGAGCGGCTGTATGACGAGCTCTTTCTGATGAAGACGCTGACGCGGGGCATTGCAGATCCGGGAGAGGGCCTCTGCGGAACCTTCGGCGAGGTGTTTTTCTCCCGCTTCAACGAGGATACCCTGTACCTCTACGGGCTGCTGGTCTATGAGCGTTACCAGCGGCAGGGCCACGGCCGGGAAATGCTGGAAAGACTGGAGGCACAGCCGGACGGCCCCTACCGGCATATCCTGCTGCAGGTCAGCTCCCGGAACCTGCCGGCGTTGTCCCTGTACCGCGGGCTTTCCTACGAGACCCGGGAGGTGCTTTCCTACTGGAAAATCTGATGCGCCTATGCTATGATGGAAAAAGTTTGACAAAACGGCTTATTGGAGAGAGGTTTTCATGGAAAAGGTATACAAAACGATGCGGAATACCGGCGCCGGCGCCATTGCACTGGGTGTGATCATCCTGACCATCGGCGTGGTTACCGGCATCCTGTCCATCGTGAACGGTGCACTGCTTCTGAAAAGGAAAAACGAAATCACGTTCTAATGAAAAAGAAGCGCATGACCCGGAACCGCTGGATCGGTCTCGGGCTTTTCATTCTCTATATTGTTTCGCTGCTCTATCTTATGTTTTTTGCGGATCTTGCGGAGCGGGGCGTTATGGCGAAGGCGGACTATACCTACAATCTGCAGCCCTTCGTGGAGATCCGGCGCTACCTTCTGAATGCGCAGCAGATCGGTATGAAGGGCGTTCTTCTGAACCTTTGGGGCAATGTCTTCGGCTTTGTGCCCCTGGGCTTCGTGCTGCCGGTATTTTCCCGCCGCTGCAGGCTCTACTGGTACAACACGGTGTTCTCTGCCTACCTCCTGTCCTGGTTCATTGAGATGGCCCAGCTTTTTCTGCGGGCAGGCAGCTGCGATGTGGATGACATCATATTGAACACCCTGGGGGGACTGCTGGGCTGTATCTGTTTTCACCTGACCCAGCGGCTGCGCAGCCGGCGATACCGGCAGAGGAGAGGGCGGCAGTAAACAGGATTCGCATGGAAGGCTTTGAAATTTGAAGAAAAAGAAACGCTACAGCTATATCCGTAAGAAGCTTGCGATCGGCACCTGGCGATGCATCGCCACCGTGACGGTCTCTTTTGTGCTACTGCTTTTCTGCCTCTTTGTGGCGGTATGGCGGCAGGGAGAGGGGCCCATGGTCCTCGGGGCGCTGGGCCTCAGCTCCTTTTTGGCAGCGCTGCTTTCGGTGCTCAGTACAGCCGGGGCACTCCGGGACAGGGGCAGCAATATGCTGCCGGCCAAAATCGCCGGCTCTGTCGCTTTGGTGCTGGTGCTGCTCTGGATCGCCCTGATCTTTCTCGGGATCCGGCTGCTGCTGTCGGCCTGATCACAGGAGTTTGCTATGAGGGAACGATACGAGGATGCGCTGGAACGGATTCGCCTGATCCCGGCGGAGCGGACAACGGCAGAGCCCTACTGCCGCTTCTTCCGGGAAACGGCAGAATATCTTCTGGTGCTGGATCACTGGTACCGCCGCTTTGCGGAGGTGGACATCCTGACCACAGGTGACATTGCCGGACTGCGGGAAATGAATGCGGCGCTGTATACACCGCTGCTGCCGGGTGGGAGAATGGCGGAATGGCTTTCTGGTAAGGCAGACAACGGGGCCCTGGCAGCGAAGCTGCCGCTGATCCCGTTGTGTTCTGCCTTATTGCGGGAGCTTGCGGCACTGGTTCCGGCGGTCTATGAGAAGCGGGAGGACCGGATCACGGCGGCGCTGGAGCTGTTCATTCAGGTTTACTGCCTGTATGAGGAAGAAGAGACGCCTCGCGAAAAGACGGTGCACGATGCCTTTTATTCCTACTTTTATGACTATTCCGAGGAGATGCAGGAGGAGGTGCTCCGGGAGGGCTTTGATCCCGGCGGATCGTATCTGCAGCGCTATTTGCTGACGGCGGATTTTTCTGCGGCGGACGCGCTCTATCGCAGCGGGGAATATGTGTCCCCGGCGCAGCGGCAGCGTTTTGAAGACAGCCGACAGCTCTCGGCGGCAGATATTGCGGCGCAGCTTCTGCCGTGGCGGCAATCTGCCGGTGACGGCGCGGCACGGCTTCGACAGCAGGCGGACGACCGGAGGCCCTATGTGCAGCTTCTGGGCACACCGGGGCGGGAAAGACTGTATCAGGCCTTTGCCCGTTCGCTTCGGGCAGAAGACATTGGCTTTACGATGCCGAGAGCGGCCCGGGGGATCCTGATGGCGGTGCCGGAGAAGCGGATCGGCTATTATGAGAGCGCGAATCCGCAAACGGACCGGGCCCATGACTACGACCTGTCGCTTCTCATGGGAGACCGGCTCACGTCCCGGCTCCTGGAGGAGCGGCGGCATTTGCTGACGGCGCTGTCCCGGGAGGGCAATGTCTGCATCGCTGTGGTGCAGTCTGTGCCGCAGACGACTGCTCCCGCCGGAGAAGAGAAGGCGGAGCCGGATGCATTCCGGTTGCGGTTCACGGCACATCAGGATACTGTATACAAGGATTACTGTCGAAAGGCAGAGGCGCTGACCCGGGCGGCACTTATGGGAAACGAGACAGCAGAGGAGGCGGAGCATGAAACGAAATGATCTTATGAAGCGCTTTTGGGCTTTGCTGCTCTGTCTGCTTCTGCTGCTGCCCTTTTCGTGTACAGCTCTGGCGGCCAACTGGCCTCAGACGGAGCTGAATGCGGGCACGGCGGCGGTGGTGGACGCGGATACCGGCGCGGTGCTGTTTTCCAAAAATCAGGACCAGGCGGCCTATCCGGCCTCCATCACGAAGGTCATGACGGCCCTGGTGGTGCTGGAGAACTGCAAGCTGGATGAGGAGGTCACCTTCTCCCACGATGCGGTATACAATGTAGACAAGGGCTCCTCCAATGCCCAGATCGAGGCGGGGGATGTGCTGACGGTGGAGGACTGCCTCTATGCGCTGCTCCTGAAGTCTGCCAATGAGTCTGCCAATGCGCTGGCGGAGCATGTGGCGGGGTCCCGGGAGGCCTTTGCAGAGCTGATGAACCAGAAGGCGGCGGCGCTGGGCTGCACCAATACCCATTTCACCAATCCTTCCGGACTTTTTGATGCGAATCACTACACCACGGCCCGGGACATGACGAGGATCGGCATTGCCGCCATGAACAATGCGGAATTTCTGAAGATTGAGTCCTCTACCTCTCACAGGCTGGCACCCGGACAGCGGGTGCCCGAGGGTAATGTGGTCTACATGGAGCACAAGATGCTGCTGCCGAATTCCCGCTACTACGATTCCCGCGTCATCGCGGGAAAGACCGGCTATACTCTGGATGCGGGCAATACCTTGATCACCATGGCGGAGCAGGACGGCCGCCGGCTGGTGGCGGTGGTGATGCAGGACAAAAACCCGGCCCACTATACCGATACGAAGCTGCTGCTGGACCTTGGCTTCAATGAGACCGAAAACCAGACGGTGGGAGAGGGCGTTGTGGATCTCTCGGCCCTCTGCGAGCGGCTCATTGCGGACACCATCGTGCCGGAGGGCACGAAGCGCTCCGAGCTCCTGCTGCCGACGGCGGAGCAGATCGTGTCGCTTCCCACGGGCGCCTCTCAGGAGGGCCTGGGCTATACGCTGGAGTACAATCTGCCCCAGGATGCACCGAAGCAGGCGGTGGCGGCGCTCAGCTACACCATGGACGGGCGGACCGTGGGACAGAGCTATGTGGAGAAGGAGCCCAGCATACAGGTGATGCTGGATGAGGTGCCCACCCAGACCAAGGTGGCGGTGGCCGTCACCGTCAGCGGCTTCACCGTAGCGGCCATCGTGGCCTTTGTGATCTTCGGCGGCGGTGCGGCCATCGGGGCAAAGAACATCCATGATGACCGGAAGCTTCGCCGGAAAATGAAGGAGAAGCGTCTGGCCCGGCTGCAGGAGCTGGAGATGAGCGAGGAGGAATTCCGGGAGCTGGTGGAAAAGAAAAAGGCGGAACGGAGCCGGAAACAGAAGTGATTTCGGCCATCGGCTCTTGACAAAGCCGGAGGGAAACACTATATTGGTTCACATGTACAGCAAGGGCGCTGTCGCAGGTATTCTGCGACTGCGCCCTTTTTGTCATCCACCGGGCTCAGCGGCAGCTTGGCGGAAGCAGTTATGACAGCAATTCCGGATTTGTGCTTGCAAAATCGGAATAAAGTGCTAAAATGTACGAAAAATGTTTGCGGGACGCGGACGAGTGTATTTATACAATGAACAGTCTGCGACACTGCGGCAAATGTGCATCTGGGACGGACAGTTCCGGAAGGAGGAGAGGATTATGAAGTGTAAGAAACTGGTGGCTCTCGGTATGAGCGCAGCAATGGTGATGTCTATGGCAGCCTGCGGCAGCAGCAGCTCCGCATCCGGCAGCGGTTCTTCAGCCGCCGGCAGCAATGTCATCAAGATCGGTGTCTTCGAGCCGCAGACAGGTGAGAACGGCGGCGGCGGTTTCCAGGAGGTTCTGGGTATCCGTTATGCCAATGAGACCTATCCGACCGTAAAGATCGGTGACACAGAGTATACCATCGAGCTGGATGAGGTGGACAACAAGTCCGACAAGACCGAGGCCGTAAATGCAGCCAACAAGCTCATGAGCGACAAGGTGACTGCAGTCATCGGTTCCTACGGCTCCGGCGTATCCATCGCAGCAGGCCAGATCTTTGCGGATGCCAAGGTGCCGGCCATCGGCGCTTCCTGCACAAACCCGCAGGTTACACAGGGAAATGACTACTACTTCAGAGTTTGCTTCCTGGATCCGTTCCAGGGCACTGTGATGGCCAACTACGCAATGCAGAACGGCTACAAGACAGCCGCTGTCATCACACAGCTGGGCGATGACTATTCCTCCGGCCTCGGCTCCTACTTCAAGACAGCCTTCGCTGATCTTGGCGGTGAGATCGTGGATGAGGAGCAGTTCCAGACCAACCAGACCGATTTCAAGGCTGTACTGACCAACATCAAGGCAGCGAACCCGGACATCATCTTCGCACCGTCCTCCATCACCACAGCACCGCTGATCATCAAGCAGGCAAGAGAGCTGGGCATCACCTCTCTCATCGCTGCCGGTGATACCTGGGAGAACTCCACCATCATCGACAATGCAGGTGCTGACGCAGAGGGCTGCGTGCTTTCCACCTTCTTCGATGAGGCAGAGCCGGCCAACGACGAGGCATCCAGCTTCATCACAGGCTTCAAGGAGTATCTGAAGAAGAACAACCAGTCCGACATCATCCCGGCGGTATCCGCTCTCGGCTATGATGCTTACCTGGCAATCTATCATGCCATCGAGGATGCACAGTCCACTGACGGCGAGAAGATCAAGGATGCACTGAAGAATGTAAGCTTTGACGGTGTGACCGGCAGCATTTCCTTCGACGAGGAAGGCGACGCCAACAAGGATCTGGCCTTCATCAAGACCATCAAGGACGGCAAGTTCGAGTTCCTGACCACAACCAAGGTATAAACAATTAGAATGGATTCTCGGGAGCCAGCTCGCAAAGAACTGGCTCTCTTCGTTTTGAAAGGAGCACAACCTATGTCTTTGACCACCTTTCTGCAGCAGTGTCTGACGGGTATTTCCCTGGGCGGCGCCTATGCACTGATTGCGATCGGCTATACCATGGTTTATGGTATTCTGCGTCTCATCAACTTTGCCCATGGAGATATCTTCATGATGGCCGGTTATTTCATGATCTTTGCCATGGCCTCACTGCCCTGGTTTGTGGCCCTGCCGCTGGTGCTGATTTTGACCACCGTGCTGGGTGTGGGCATCGAGAGAGTGGCCTATAAGCCGCTGCGCTCTGCACCGAGAATGTCCGTCATGATTTCTGCCATCGGTGTCAGCTACCTGCTGCAGAACCTGGCAACCTATCTCTTCACGGCACTCCCCATGGCGTATCCGGAGATCCCGGGCCTGAAGAAGATCTTCCACATCGGCGGACTGTCCGCTTCCTTCGTGACCTTCTTCACACCGGTACTGACTCTCGTGCTGGTGTACGTGCTGATCAGCCTGATTCAGCATTCCAAGATGGGTATGGCCATGCGTGCGGTTTCCAAGGATTATGAGACCGCTTCCCTGATGGGTATCGATATCAACCGGACCATTTCCATGACCTTCGCCATCGGCTCTCTGCTGGCAGCGGTAGGCTCCATTCTCTACTTCACCGATCGTATGACCGTATTCCCCTTCTCCGGTTCCCTTCCGGGACTGAAGTGCTTCGTGGCAGCGGTTTTCGGCGGCATCGGTTCCATTCCGGGCGCTGTGGTCGGCGGCTTCGTGCTGGGCATGGGTGAGACGGCGCTGGTGGCAGCCGGCTATTCCACCTTCTCGGATGCCTTCACCTTCGTGGTGCTGATCGTCATTCTGCTGGTGCGTCCTACCGGACTCTTCGGTGAGAAGACCATCAACAAGGTATAAGGAGGGCAGAAATGGCTAAGCTTACAATGACTAAGGAAAAGAAAAGAAATCTGCTGCTGAACCTGCTCTTGATTCTGCTGATCCTGGGGATCTGTGGATATCTGGAGGCAAATAAGTATACCTACAGCTATGCAATTTCCATTATCGAGCGTTCCATGATTTATGCCGTCGTTGCGGTTTCCATGAATCTTGTGAACGGCTTCACCGGTCTCTTCTCTCTGGGACAGGCCGGCTTCATGGCACTGGGTGCCTACGTAACGGCGATTCTGACCATTCCGGTGGCGGATCGTCCCTCGGTTTACTACATCAGCGGTATTCATCCCGCCATCGCCAATCTGCAGCTGCCCATTCTGGCGGCGCTGATCCTGGGCGGCCTCGTGGCAGCGGGCTGTGCAGCCCTCATCGGCATCCCGGTGCTGCGGCTGAAGTCCGATTACCTGGCCATCGCCACACTGGGCTTTGCGGAGATCATCCGTGCCCTCATTGCGGCACCGCAGCTGGACCAGATCACCAACGGCTCCTACGGACTGAAGTCCATCCCGGGCTTCGGCTCCCTCTATGCCGTGCTGGCGCTGACCGTTGTCTGCATCGGTCTCATGGTGCTGCTCATCAATTCCTCCTACGGCCGTATGTTCAAGGCGGTGCGTGAGGACGAGATCGCAGCGGAGGCCATGGGCATCAACCTCTTCAAGACCAAGGAGCTGTCCTTTGTGATTTCCTCCTTCTTCGCAGGCGTGTCCGGCGGCATGCTGGCCATGTTCATGCGCTCCATTGACTCGAAGACCTTCCAGGTGTCCCTGACCTACGACATTCTCCTGATCGTGGTGATCGGCGGCATCGGCTCCGTGACCGGCTCCGTGCTGGGTGCCTTCCTGGTGACCGCAGGCCGTGAGCTGCTCCGTTTCTTCGATGATCCGCTGACCATCGGCGGCGTGTCCATTCCGCTGTTCCGTTCCGGCTTCCGTATGGTCATCTTCTCCATCCTGCTGATGGTGGTGGTGCTGTTCTACTCCAAGGGCCTGATGGGCACCAATGAGTTCAGCTGGGACGGCATTATCGGCTTCTTCAAGAGGCTGGGCAAACCGAAAAAGAAGGAGGTGAAGGCATGAGTGAGAAGCAGAATGTATTAAGTATGCAGAATGTGGTGATGCAGTTCGGCGGCGTCACTGCCGTGGACAATCTGTCCCTGGAGATCAATGAAGGCGAGATCGTGGCGCTGATCGGCCCCAACGGTGCCGGCAAGACCACAGCCTTCAACTGCATTACCGGTATCTACCAGCCCACCAGCGGTGCGGTGCGCTTCTGCGACCAGCGGCTGAAGGGCATGAGTCCGGATGCCATCACCCGGCTGGGCATTGCCCGTACCTTCCAGAACATCCGTCTCTTCACCAACCTGACGGTGTTCGACAACGTGCTCATTGCGAAGCATCTCCGGGCGAAGGACAATGTCTTCAGCGCGACACTGCGGCTGAATCACAAGACTGAGGCGGCCATGCGGGCGGAGACAGAGAAGCTGCTGCGGGAGCAGGATCTCTATTCTCTGAAGGATGAGATTGCGGGAAGTCTTCCCTACGGTTTGCAGCGGCGTCTGGAGATCGCGAGAGCCCTGGCCACAGAGCCGAAGCTGCTGCTTCTGGACGAGCCGGCTGCCGGCATGAATCCCCAGGAGACCCAGGAGCTGACTGATTTTATCGTGAAGATCCGGGATCAGTATCATCTCACCATCTTCATGATCGAGCATCATATGGATCTCGTCATGCAGATTTCTGAGCGGATCTACGTGCTGAACTTCGGTAAGCCCATTGCCGAGGGAACGCCCAGCGAGATCCAGAACAATGAGGAAGTAATCGACGCTTATCTGGGGGTGACGGAAGATGCTTAAAATCAACAACCTGAAGGTAAACTACGGCGGTATCGAGGCCGTAAAGGGCATTTCCATGGAGGTGCCGGATCATTCCATCGTGACACTGATCGGTGCCAACGGTGCCGGAAAGTCCTCCACCCTCCGCACCATTGCGGGACTGGTCAAGGCCAGTGATGGTACACTGGAATTTGACGGTGAAGACATTACCGCCATGGTGCCTCAGAAGCGTGTGAAGAAGGGCATCACCCTCTGCCCCGAGGGACGTCACGTGTTCCCGGATATGACGGTGCTAGAGAACATCAAGATCGGTGCCTATCTTCGGAAGGATGATCTGACAGAAGACATCCAGAAGGTATACAAGCTGTTCCCCCGCCTCGAGGAGCGGCACTGGCAGCTGGCCGGAACCCTTTCCGGCGGCGAGCAGCAGATGCTGGCGGTGGCCCGGGGTCTGATGAGCCAGCCGAAGATTATGATGCTGGACGAGCCCTCTCTGGGTCTTGCGCCCATCGTGGTGCAGGAGATCTTCGACATCATTCAGAGGATCAACAAGGAAAGCGGCATGACCATCCTGCTGATTGAACAGAATGCGAATATGGCGCTGAAGGTGGCGGACCGTGCCTATGTCATGGAGACCGGACGCATCACCATGAGCGGCACCGGCCGGGAGATCCTGGAGAACGACGAGATCAAGGCGGCTTATCTCGGAAAGAAGAAATAAGATGCTTGTGCAGAGTTTTGTATGTTTATACAGAACTCTGCATTTTTTTGAGATTGGCTAAATAAAATTTTGAATCTGCTTATGTGCAGGAAATGCCTTGCAAGGGGCATGGGGGATATGCTATAGTACTGAAAGTTTAAGCAAAAACAGGCTATAGGAGAGAGCAGATGAAATTTACAAAGATGCAGGGTTGTGGAAACGACTATGTGTATGTGAATTGCTTCTCTGAGCAGGTTTCGGATCCGGCAGCCCTGGCGCAGAAGATCGCGGATCGTCACTTCGGTGTAGGCGGTGACGGACTGATTCTGATCGAACCGTCGGAGCGGGCAGATGCATATATGCATATGTTTAATCTGGATGGCTCAGAGGGAAATATGTGCGGCAACGGCATTCGCTGCGTTGCGAAGTACATTTACGATCACGGCATTATTCCCGCGGATCGTCATACGGCAGTGATTGATACCAAATCAGGACTGAAGAACATTGTGCTCTATACAGAAAACGGCAAGATGCAGCAGGCCACCGTGGATATGGGTGTGGCGAAGCTGACGAGTGAATTGCCGGAGGACATCACCGTTCATGGAATGCAGCTTCATTTCATCGGCATTGATGTCGGAAACCCCCATGCGGTGTATTTTCTGGAGGATAACCCGGAGCTCAAGGTGTCTAAGGTCTCTGATTTGGATTTTCTTTTATATGGAAGAGATTTTGAAACCCATCCCCGTTTTCCGGAGAAGGTGAATGCGGAATTCATCGAAATTCTGAACCGGGGAGAGGTGAATTTCCGGGTCTATGAGCGCGGCTCGGGCGAGACCCTGGCCTGCGGCACCGGCGCCACGGCGGCGGCCTATGCAGGCATCCTGGCCGGAAAGCTGGAGGACGAGGTGCTGCTCCATCTGCGGGGCGGAGATCTTCATATCCGCTATGACCGGGAGAGCGGACATCTCTTTATGAGCGGTCCCGCTGAGGAGGTTTTCTCCGGGGATTTCCCCCTCTGAGAGGATAAAAATGATTATGCATAGATACTGAATAAATATGCATAATCAACGGACAACGCAGGCATTGAGATAAGGTAGAGGAGAATAGAATGGATGCATTTCTGATACTGGAGGACGGCACGATTTTCAAGGGCAGCTCCATCGGCGCAGAGCGGGAGGTCATTTCCGAGGTGGTTTTCAACACCTCCATGACCGGTTACCTGGAGGTACTGACAGACCCCTCCTATGCGGGACAGGCGGTAACCATGACCTATCCGCTCATCGGCAACTACGGCATCTGCTACGAGGACATGGAGTCGGAACGGCCCTGGCTGGACGCCTTTATTGTCAGAGAGCTGGCACCCATGCCCAGCAACTGGCGTTCCGAGAACACACTGCGGAATTTCCTGAAGAAGTATGACATTCCGGGCATCGCCGGCATTGACACGAGAGCCCTGACGAAGCTGCTCCGGGATGAGGGAACCATGAACGGCATGATCACCACAAAGCGCTACCGGGATGAGGAGATTCCGGCGCTGCTGGAGAAGATCAAGGCCTACAGCGTCACCGGCGTGGTGGCGAAGACCACCACAAAGGCGGTTTATACGGCCCAGGCGGAGAATCCGGACGGCAGCCGCTATACCGGCGAGAAGGAGCCGAAGCGGGTGGCCTTCCTGGATGTCGGTGCGAAGCGGAACATTATCCGCTCCCTGCAGCGCCACGGCTGTGATGTCACCGTATATCCGGCAGACACGAAGGCGGAGGTCATCCTGGGCGCCAATCCGGACGGCATCATGATTTCCAACGGCCCCGGTGATCCCAAGGAGAATACGGAGATCATCGCCGAGGTGAAGAAGCTCTATGATTCTGATGTGCCCATTTTCGCCATCTGTCTCGGTCATCAGCTGATGGCATTGGCCACCGGCGCGGATACCTATAAGCTGAAGTACGGCCACCGCGGCGGCAATCACCCCGTGAAGGATCTGGAGACCGGCAGAGTGTACATCAGCTCCCAGAACCACGGCTATGCGGTGAATCCGGATTCCCTGGACCCGGCAGTGGCCGAGGAAGCCTTCTATAATGTGAACGACCGCACCAATGAGGGCCTCCGCTATGTGGGAAAGAAGATCTATACCGTGCAGTATCATCCGGAGGCATGCCCCGGACCCCGGGATTCTTCCTATTTGTTTGACCGTTTTGTAAAGATGATGGAAAGCTGAGAAAAGGAGACAGGATGAGAGATCAGAGTATAAAGAAGGTGCTGATGATCGGTTCCGGACCGATCGTCATCGGCCAGGCAGCAGAGTTTGACTATGCAGGTACACAGGCCTGCCGCTCTCTGAAGGAGGAGGGTGTAGAGGTGGTTCTGCTGAATTCCAATCCGGCCACCATCATGACAGATAAGGACATCGCAGACCATGTATACATTGAGCCACTGACCGTAGAGGTGGTGGAGAAGCTCATTGAGAAGGAGAAGCCGGATTCCGTGCTGCCTACCCTGGGCGGACAGGCCGGCCTGAACCTGGCCATGGCGCTGGATGAGTCCGGCTTCCTGAAGAGCCACAACGTGCGGCTCATCGGTACCACAGCCCTGACCATCAAGAAGGCCGAGGATCGTCTCATGTTCAAGGAGACCATGGAGAAGATCGGCGAGCCGGTGGCGGCCTCTGAGGTGGTGCATGATGTGGAGGCAGGTCTTCGCGTGGCGGAGTCCATCGGCTATCCCGTGGTGCTGCGCCCGGCCTATACCCTGGGCGGCTCCGGCGGCGGCATCGCGGCCAATCCGGAGGAGTGCCGGGAGATCCTGGAGAACGGCCTCCGTCTGTCCCGCGTGCATGAGGTGCTGGTGGAGCGCTCCATTGCGGGCTGGAAGGAAATCGAGTACGAGGTAATGCGGGACGGCGCCGGAAACGTGATCACCGTCTGCAACATGGAGAACCTGGATCCGGTGGGCGTGCATACCGGAGACTCCATCGTGGTGGCGCCTTCTCAGACCCTTTCCGACAAGGAATACCAGATGCTGAGAACCAGTGCTCTGAACATCATCACAGAGCTGGGCATCACCGGCGGCTGCAACGTGCAGTATGCCCTGAACCCGGACAGCTTTGAGTACTGTGTCATCGAGGTAAACCCCAGAGTGTCCCGTTCCTCCGCGCTGGCCTCCAAGGCCACCGGCTATCCCATTGCCAAGGTGGCGGCGAAGATCGCGCTGGGCTATACCCTGGATGAGATCAAGAATGCCGTGACCGGCAAGACCTATGCCTCCTTCGAGCCCATGCTGGACTACTGCGTGGTGAAGATGCCGCGTCTGCCCTTCGATAAGTTCATCACCGCGGAGCACCTCCTGGGCACCCAGATGAAGGCCACCGGTGAGGTCATGGCCATTGCCCAGAGCTTCGAGGGTGGTCTCATGAAGGCCATCCGTTCCCTGGAGCAGCATGTGGACTGCCTGCTTTCCTATGATTTCACGGAGCTGGATGACCATGATCTCCGGAAGATGCTGCATCGTGTGGATGACCGCCGGATCTGGGTGGTGGCAGAGGCCCTGCGCCGCGGCTTCGGCTATGCGGAGATCCATGAGATCACCAAGATTGATGTTTGGTTCATTGACAAGCTGAAGATCCTTGTGGATATGGAGAAGCGTCTCCATGACGAGCCCCTCAGTGAGAACCTGCTGCGGGAGGCTAAGCGCATCGAATTCCCGGACAATGTCATCGGCCGCCTGACGGGCCGGAGCACCGAGGAGATCCGGGCGCTCCGGGAGCAGTACGGCATCCTGGCCTCCTTCAAGATGGTAGATACCTGCGCTGCCGAGTTTGAGGCAGAGACACCTTACTACTATTCTGTATTTGACGGCAGCGGCGACGGCTTCTGCCGCCTGGATCCTGCTGCGCCGGAGAAGGGCAGAGTGAAGCTTTCCGGCAACGAGGCGACAGGTGCCTTCCGGGATCCGGCCAAGAAAAAGAAGGTGCTGGTGCTGGGCTCCGGCCCTATCCGTATCGGACAGGGTATCGAGTTCGACTTCTGCTCCGTGCATTCCACTTGGGCCTTCCGGCGTGAGGGCTACGAGACCATCATCATCAACAACAACCCGGAGACCGTTTCCACGGACTTCGATATCGCGGACAAGCTGTACTTTGAGCCGCTGACCGATGAGGATGTGCGTAATGTTGTCGACATCGAGAAGCCGGACGGTGCCGTGGTGCAGTTCGGCGGCCAGACAGCCATCAAGCTGACCGAGGCGCTGATGAAGATGGGCGTGCCCATTCTCGGCACCCAGGCGGATGACGTGGATGCGGCAGAGGATCGTGAGCGCTTCGATGCGATCCTGCAGCAGACCGGCATCAGCAGACCGGCGGGCCATACCGTATTTACCGCGGAGGAGGCCAAGGCCGCTGCCCATGAGCTGGGCTATCCGGTGCTGGTGCGTCCCTCCTATGTACTGGGCGGTCAGGGCATGCGTATCGCCATCTCCGACCAGGATATCGACGAGTTCATCGGTGTCATCAACCAGATCGCGCAGGAGCATCCGATTCTGGTGGACAAGTACATCCGCGGCAAGGAGCTTGAGGTGGATGCCATCTGTGACGGACAGGATATCCTGATTCCGGGCATCATGGAGCATATCGAGAGAACGGGAATTCACTCCGGTGACTCCATCTCTGTGTATCCGTCCAAGTCCATTACGGCAAAGGCGAAGGCCTCCATCATCGACTACACGGAGCGCCTGGCCAAGGCACTGCATGTCATCGGCATGGTGAACATCCAGTTCATTGCCGACGGCGACGATGTATATATCATCGAGGTGAACCCCCGGTCCTCCAGAACCGTGCCTTACATCTCCAAGGTGACCGGCATTCCCATTGTGCCGCTGGCCACACAGATCATCTGCGGGCACACCATCCGGGAGCTGGGCTATACCCCGGGCCTCCAGAAGGAGGCAGAGTACTATGCCATCAAGATGCCGGTGTTCTCCTTCGAGAAGATCAAGGGTGCCGACATTTCCCTGGGACCGGAAATGAAGTCCACCGGCGAGTGCCTGGGCATTGCGAAGAGCTTCAACGAGGCGCTGTACAAGGCCTTCCAGGGCGCCGGCATTCACCTGCCGCAGTACCGGAACATGGTGGTGACGGTGAAGGACGAGGACAAGAAGGACATCGTGCCCATTGCGAAGCGCTTTGCCGAGGTGGGCTACCGGATCTTTGCGACCCGCGGTACCTATCTTGCGCTGAAGGAGGGCGGCGTGCCCTGCTACCAGGTGCGTAAGGTAGAGCAGGAGTCTCCCAACATTCTGGATCTGGTGCTGGGCCACGAGCTCGACATCATTATCGACACCCCGAGAGAGGGCGCCGAGGCATCGAAGGACGGCTTCCTGATCCGCCGGAATGCCATCGAGACCGGCGTGAACGTGCTGACGGCCATTGATACGGCGGAGGCCCTGGCCACAGCCCTGGAGAACAATGCCCAGGAGCTGAGTCTCATTGACATTGCGAAGATTTAAGGATAAGCTGATAAGACAGTTGAAAAGAAGGAGTGTCCTATGAGTAAAAAAAGAATGGTCATTGCCCTCGGGCACAAGAGTCTGGGCTTCAGCCTGGCGGAGCAGCTGGAGGCCGTGCGCCGTACCGCTGTGATGATCGGAGACTTTGTGGAGTCCGGCTATCAGATCGCCATTGTCTTTTCCAATGCCCTGCAGGTCGGCATGATCCATACGGCCATGAAGGATCTGCGCAATAACTATGGTGAACAGTATACAAAAACGCCGCTTTCGGTCTGCTCTGCCATGAGCCAGGGCATGATCGGCTATGATCTTCAGAATGCCATCCGGGCGGAGCTGGTGAAGCGGGGCTATTACAAGACCGTTTCCACAATTCTGACTCAGGTGATGGTGGATCCCTATGATCCCAGCTTCTACAATCCGGTGAAGTGCGTGGGCAAGGTCATGGACAGCGAGGAGGCAAAGGCTGAGGAGGAAGCGGGTAATGAAGTCGTTTCCGTAGCGGACGGCAAGTTCCAGCGTATCGTTCCCTCTCCGACACCGAAGTCCATTGTGGAGATCGATGCCATCAAGGCTCTGCTGGATGCGGACCAGGTGGTGATTGCCTGCGGCGGCGGCGGAATTCCGGTGATGCGCCAGGGCACCAACCTCCGGGGCGCGGCAGCGGTCATCGAGAAGGACCTGACCGCGGGACTTCTGGCCAAGGAGGTGGATGCGGATGTGCTGCTCATTGCCACGGCAGTGGAGCAGGTATCCCTCAACTTCGGAAAGCCCAATGAGAAGAAGCTGGATGTCATCAGCACCGACGAGGCGCGGGAGTATATCCGGGACGGCCACTTTGAGTACCGCTCCATGCAGCCGAAGGTGGAGACCTCCATTGACTTTGTGGAGTCCGGCAACGGCAGAAGAGCCATCATTACCACACAGGAGCTGGCGGAGAAGGCCGTGGCCGGTCTGGCCGGCACCACGATCCGCTGAAGTTTCGCGCCGGGCTTAGCGATAGCTTGGCTATCGGGTGCCCGGCGCGCGCCTGTGGAACTTGTTCAAGTAGGAAGTATGATTTCATGAAATTAATCAGTTTTGCGATTCCCTGCTACAATTCGGCAGCCTATATGCGGCACTGCATAGAGAGCATTCTGCCGGCAGGGGATGAGGTGGAGATCATCATCGTCGATGACGGCTCCAAGAAGGACAATACCCTGGAGATCGCGAAGGAGTATGAGCAGAAATACCCCGGGATCTGCAAGGCGGTGCATCAGGAGAACGGCGGACACGGAGAGGCGGTGAATACGGGCCTCCGCAATGCCACCGGCCTTTTCTTCAAGGTGGTGGATTCCGACGACTGGATCGATGCGGACGCACTGCCCCGGGTGCTGAACAAGCTGCGGGAGCAGGTGCTGCAGGGTACGCCGGTGGACATGTTTGTCTGCAACTTTATCTACGATAAGGTGGGACAGGAGCATAAGAAGGTCATGCGCTACCGCACGGCCTTCCCGGAGAATCGGATTTTCGGCTGGAATGAGGTGAAGCACTTCATGCTGGGTCAGTATATCCTGATGCACTCCGTGATCTACCGGACCCAGATGCTCCGGGACTGCGGTCTGGAGCTGCCGAAGCATACCTTCTACGTGGACAATATCTTTGTGTACCAGCCGCTGCCCATGGTGGAGAAGCTCTACTACATGGATGAGAACCTCTACCACTACTTCATCGGCCGGGATGACCAGTCGGTGAATGAGACAGTGATGATCGGAAGAATTGACCAGCAGATGCGGGTCAACCGGATCATGGCGGAGTGCTGGGATCTGCAGAAGGTGCAGCCCCGGAAGCTGAGGAAGTATATGTTCAGCTATCTGGAGGTGATCACCACCATTTCCTCCGTACTCTGCATAAAATCCGGCACGGATGAGAATCTGCAGAAGAAAAAGGAGCTTTGGGAGTATCTTCGCAAGCTGAATCCGGGACTCTGGTTCCGGCTGCGCTGGGGCTTCCTGGGACAGGGGGTGAACCTGCCGGGCAAGGTCGGCAACGAGCTCACCATCATGGCCTACAAGCTGACACAGAAGTTCTACGGCTTCAATTAGAATCAACCGGGCTCAGCGATAGCTTGGCTATCGGGGCGCCCGGTTGATGCCTTAGCGGCGAGCGTATCAAAGGCTTTGCGAAAGCAAAGCCTTCTTTGTATTTATGCAGTTGAAAAAACAGGGAGACAACAATGATCAAAATAGAGAAAACAGCGGTGCTGAATCTGGAAAATGCCATGCGGGGGGCGCGGAATCCCATGAATTCCTGGGCGCGCTCCGATTCCTACTATGACGAGGACGGAAATTATGTGCTGGGCCCCAATGATCTGGATCTGGGAAAGCGGCTCCGGAAGGCGGGCTCCGATCACCGGAAATTCATCCGGCAGATCATTGTTTCTGTGGATGTAACGGCCCCCATGTACTGGTGGAAGGAGTATGACACCTATAAGGTGGCTACTGTGGCCAACTCCACCTCCACCATGCATAAGATCCACGCCAAGCCCTTCGAACTCGATGACTTTTCCCATGACCATCTCACAGCCCGCGGGGAGGAAGTGATGCAGGGAATCATCGCTTCTCTGGAGGAGATCCGGCTGCGGTTCGTGAACGAGGGCAAGAAGAAGGAGGACTGGTATGACCTCATTCAGCTGCTGCCCAGCTCCTACAACCAGCTGCGGACCCTGACCATGAATTATGAGACCCTGGTGAATATTTATTTTGCCCGGCGGAATCATAAGCTGGAGGAGTGGCACAGTTTCTGCCACTGGATCGAGACGCTTCCCTATGCAAAAGAGCTGATTCTGGCCGAGGAAGATCGTTAAAAGTTTGTTGATGTTGTCGATATTCATGCTATAATAGCAGCTGATTATGGTATTCAGAACATGGAGGAGAGCATGTATAAAATCACAAAGGTTGAGCATTTGGCAGACAAGGACTGGCTCATGGTGGTGGAAGCACCCTATGTTGCCCGCAAGGCGGAGCCGGGACAGTTTATGATCGCAAAGCTGGGTGAGCTGGGTGAGAGAGTGCCCTTCACCATTGCGGATTACGATCGTGAGGCAGGCACCATTACCATCGTATTCCAGGTGGTGGGCGCATCTACGGAGAAAATGAGCCACCTGAAGGCCGGCGAGAGCTTCACGGATATCGTGGGTCCGCTGGGACGTCCCTCTGAGCTGGTGGAGATGTCAGAGGAGGAGCTGAAGAAGGAGTCCATCGTATTCATCGCCGGCGGCGTCGGTGCGGCACCGGTATATCCGCAGGTAAAGTGGCTGCATGAGCACGGCATCGATGCAGATGTCATCCTGGGTGCGCGGAACAAGGACCTTCTCATCATGGAGAAGGAGCTCCGGGAGGTGGCGGCCAATGTCTACGTCACCACAGATGACGGCTCCTACGGTGCCAAGGGTGTGGTAACCGAGGTGCTGAAGAAGCTCGTGAATGAGGACGGAAAGCATTATACCAAGTGTATCGCCATCGGCCCTGTGATCATGATGAAGTTCGCTTGTCTGACCACAAAGGAGATGGGAATTCCGACCATTGTATCCATGAATCCGATTATGATCGACGGCACCGGTATGTGCGGCGCCTGCCGTCTGGTGGTGGGCGACGAGGTGAAGTTCGCCTGCGTGGACGGTCCGGAGTTTGACGGACATCTGGTGGACTTCAACCTGGCCATGAAGCGGCAGCAGACCTATAAGACCGAGGAGGGCAAGGCAATGCTGGAGCTTCTGGAGGCGGAGAAGGCCCACGGCGGCTGCGGAAACTGCGGTTAAGGCGAGAGATCGATAGGAGGATAGATTATGGCTGCAAATGTTTTGGAGAGAGTTCCTGTGCGTGAGCAGGACCCGAAGGAGAGAGCAACAAACTTCAAGGAGGTTTGTCTCGGATATAATGATGAAGAGGCCAAGGCAGAGGCGGACCGCTGTCTGGGCTGCAAGAATCCCCAGTGTATGAAGGGCTGTCCGGTTTCCGTACACATCAACGATTTCATTGAGTGCATCAAGGAGGGCGACATTGCCAAGGCGGCAGATGTGATTGCCCTTTCCTCTGCGCTGCCGGCTGTCTGCGGACGTGTATGTCCCCAGGAGACCCAGTGTGAGGGCAAGTGCATCCGCGGCTTCAAGGGCGAGCCGGTTTCCATCGGCAAGCTGGAGAGATATGTGGCGGACTGGGCGAGAGAGCACGGCTATGTGGCAGCAAAGCCGGGAACACCCAACGGCAAGAAGGTGGCTGTCATCGGCTCCGGTCCTTCCGGACTGACCTGTGCCGGCGATTTGGCGCGTCTCGGCTATGACGTGACCATCTTTGAGGCCTTCCATGAGCCGGGCGGTGTGCTGATCTACGGTATCCCCGAGTTCCGTCTTCCGAAGGACGGCGTGGTGATCCCGGAGATCGAGAATGTGAAGAAGCTGGGCGTGAAGATCGAAACCAACGTGATCGTGGGCCGCTCTATCACCGTGGACGAGCTCATGGAGCAGGAGAGCTTCGATGCCGTATTCCTGGGCACCGGTGCCGGCCTTCCGAAGTTCATGCACATTCCGGGAGAGACAGCCAACGGCGTGTTCTCTGCCAATGAGTTCCTGACCAGAAACAATCTGATGAAGGCCTATCGCGAGGATTCCGATACCCCCATCAAGTGCGGCAAGAAGGTTGTGGTTGTCGGCGGCGGAAACGTGGCCATGGACGCAGCCAGAACCGCACTGCGTCTCGGTGCAGAGACCCATATCGTTTACCGGAGATCTGAGGCGGAGCTTCCCGCCAGAGCCGAAGAGGTGCACCATGCCAAGCAGGAGGGCATCATCTTTGACCTTTTGCAGAATCCGGTGGAGATCATCGCCGATGAGAATGACTGGGTGAAGGGCGTGAAGATCCAGAAGATGGAGCTGGGTGAGCCGGATGCCTCCGGACGCCGGAGACCGGTACCCATTGAGGGCTCCGAGTATGTGCTGGAATGCGATTCCGTGATCATGTCTCTGGGAACCTCACCGAACCCGCTGATCACCTCCACCACCGAGGGCCTCGAGGCCAACAAGTACGGCTGCATCATCGCCAAGGAGGAGAACGGCGAGACCACCAAGAAGGGTGTCTATGCCGGCGGTGATGCCGTAACCGGTGCAGCTACCGTTATCCTGGCCATGGGCGCAGGCAAGGCAGCAGCCAAGGGCATTGACGAATATCTGAACAGCAAGGCTTAAGGCAGTTTGACGGTCCCCGCATCGATATCGATGCGGGGATTGTTAAAATTTAGATTAATTATTGCTTGCAAGAAAAGACAATCTGTGCAAGAATAGACGTGCTCAGATTTTTGTACAATCCGGTGAAGTGGTCAAGCTTATTGGAGGCCGGATTGTGACGGAAGCGGGCAGAGAGATTGAGTCTTCCATGCTTTTTTTGCGTGGGGAATTTGAAAGGAGATTCATATGACCTATACGAATGAGGTTGAGAACATGTGCCCGGTGGCACAGGGAGTTCATCATGGTGCAGCTCCTATTCCCGAGGAGGGAAAGTGGATTCAGGCCAAGGAGGTAAAGGACATTTCCGGCTTTACCCATGGTGTAGGCTGGTGTGCGCCTCAGCAGGGTGCCTGCAAGCTGTCCCTGAACATCAAGGAGGGTATCATCCAGGAGGCTCTGGTAGAGACTGTGGGCTGCTCCGGCATGACCCATTCCGCTGCTATGGCAGCAGAGATTCTTCCGGGACTGACTGTTCTCGAGGCTCTGAATACAGATCTGGTTTGCGATGCCATCAATACCGCAATGAGAGAGCTCTTCCTGCAGATTGCTTACGGAAGATCTCAGTCTGCTTTTTCTGATGACGGTCTGTCTGTCGGCGCAGGTCTTGAGGATCTGGGCAAGGGCCTTCGTTCTCAGGTAGGTACCATGTACGGTACACTGAAGAAGGGCCCCAGATACCTGGAGATGGCCGAGGGCTATGTAACCGGTATCGCACTGGACAAGGATGATCAGATCATCGGCTACCAGTTTGTCAACCTTGGAAAGATGACAGATTTCATTAAGAAGGGTGATGATCCCAACACAGCATGGGAGAAGGCAAAGGGTCAGTACGGCCGCGTTGCAGATGCTGTCAAGATTATCGACCCTCGTAAAGAGTGATAGGTCAGAAGGAGGACAAGGATATGGCATTATTTGAAGGATACGAGAGACGTATTAAGCAGATCAATGAGGCTTTGAATGCAGTTGGTATCAAGGATATCGAGGAGGCTGAGAAGCTGACAAAGGACGCTGGTCTCGACGTTTACAATATGGTGAAGAGTGTGCAGCCGATCTGCTTCGAGAACGCTGCATGGGCATATGTTATCGGTGCTGCCATTGCCATCAAGAAGAACTGCAGAACAGCAGCAGATGCAGCAGCAGCCATCGGCGAGGGCCTGCAGGCCTTCTGTATTCCGGGCTCTGTGGCAGACAACCGTAAGGTAGGTCTGGGACACGGCAACCTGGGCAAGATGCTCCTTTCTGAGGACACCGAGTGCTTCTGCTTCCTGGCAGGACATGAGTCCTTCGCAGCAGCTGAGGGCGCCATCGGTATCGCCAACAACGCCAACAAGGTTCGTAAGAACCCCCTGCGTGTCATCCTGAACGGTCTCGGCAAGGATGCTGCAAAGATCATCTCCAGAATCAACGGCTTCACCTTCGTAGAGACAGAGTATGATCCCTATACCAACACTGTTACCGAGGTAGAGAGAATCGCTTATTCCGATGGCCCTCGTTCCAAGGTAAACTGCTACGGCGCCAACTCCGTTCCGGAGGGTGTGGCCATCATGTGGAAGGAGAATGTAGACGTTTCCATCACCGGAAACTCCACCAACCCCACACGTTTCCAGCATCCGGTAGCAGGTACCTATAAGAAGGAGCGCCTCGAGGCAGGAAAGAAGTACTTCTCCGTAGCTTCCGGCGGCGGTACCGGCAGAACCCTGCACCCGGACAACATGGCAGCAGGCCCGGCTTCCTACGGTATGACCGATACCATGGGCCGTATGCACTCCGATGCACAGTTCGCAGGTTCTTCCTCTGTACCGGCACACGTAGAGATGATGGGTCTCATCGGTATGGGCAACAACCCCATGGTTGGTGCTACCGTATCTGTGGCTGTGGCTGTTGAGGAAGCAGCAAAGAACGGCAAGTTCTGATCTGAATGTAAGAATCATACAAATCCGGCGCGGTATACCGTGCCGGATTTTTGTGTTTTGTCGTGGTACTGCGCAATTATAAATGATAGAATTACAGGGTGTATGTATCCATGACAGAGTAGGAAGATTTTTTGGCTGAGGGGGAAAATCATGGCCGGAAAGGTTAAGATCCGTACGGTGAGTCGGGTGAGCTTCGCCGTGACGATTGGGCTGGCAGTGCTGTGTCTGTCGATTTCGATTTTTGGCGTGCGAAGGTATGCGGAGCTCAGGGAGGCGTCGACAGAGTATATGATCTGTACGGAAGCGGTGCAGAGCTTTCGGGATGCCAGCGACTATCTGACGGCCCAGTCGCAGCAGATCAGCTCCATGAAATGGCAGACGCCCCTGAAGACGGTAAGCCTCAGCTATGAGGATCAGCTGCTGTCCGCCGAGAAGAAGCAGAAGAGGGCGCAGGCGTTGATGGGCAGTGAGGCCTATGAAACGACGAAGGAGCAGATCCGGGAGAAGGTCTGGCAATGCGGCAGCGCGCTCAGTCAGAAGATCAGCAGCCGGCAGAATCGCGCCGCCGACATTTTCCTGGACGTCTATCGGAAGCTGATCCTGAATATCGGGATTTTTTCTGCCATGATGCTGATGACCTGCTTCATTCTGTATTTCTGGATAGTGAAGCCCCTGCTGAGCTACAACGAGAGCATACTGCAGGGCACGATCTTCCCCGTTTACGGTGCCAACGAGCTGCAGATGCTGGCGAAAACCTACAACAAAATTTACCGGGAAAATGAGGAGCGGACGCTGCTGATGCGGCACCAGGCGGAGCATGATCCGCTGACCGGGCTTCTGAACCGGGGCAGTTTCGACCGGCTGCTGCGGCTTTATGACGAGGACGGCAGTCAGTTTGCCCTGATCCTGGTGGATGTGGATACCTTCAAATCGGTGAACGATACCTACGGACACGCGGTGGGAGATATCATTTTGAAGCGTGTAGCGAGCTACCTGACCGCGGCTTTTCGAAGCGTGGACCATGTGTGCCGTATCGGCGGTGATGAGTTTGCGGTGATCATGGTGGATATGAGCTCGGACCTGTCCTATACCATCTATGACAAGATTTCCGAGGTGAATCGTCAGCTTCTGGCGGGCGGCGACGGTGCACCGCCGGTGTCTCTCAGTGTGGGCGTGGCCATTGCCGACCGAAAGGATCCGGGAGAGAGCATTTTCAAGGATGCGGACAGTGCGCTGTATATGGTGAAGGAAAACGGCAGGAACGGGTGCCGTGTGTATGGAGAAAAACAGAATATCCTGACGGAGACCCATTGAAATACTGCCCTCTTCTTGTTATAATTTTAACATTCGACGGAAAGGGCCGTCGGGAATACACACACATTCAGGAGGAATTATGGCAAAGTCAAGCGACATCTGGCAGTACGGAATCATTGCTGTCGGCGGTGTAGCGGCAGTGGTGCTGGGGCTCTCAGCGAGAAGCATCAGCAGCAGTAAGGTGGAGACACCTGCGGAGACACCCGTAGCGGCACCGAGTGATGCCGTGACCGTGACCGGTACGGCACAGGGAATCAACGGCGACGTGACCGTGGAGGTGACCCTGACCAAGGATACGATTTATTCCGTGAAGGTAACCGAGCAGCAGGAGACCGAGGGCATCGGCGACAAGGCGATTGCAGCGGTTCCGGACGAGATTGTGGCTGCCAACTCCACACAGGTGGATGCGGTCAGCGGTGCAACTGTGACAAGCAACGCCATCATTGAGGCCGTGAAGAACGCCATTACCGCAGCAGGCTTCGATCCCGCCGCTTTCGATGTGGTAGTGGAGAAGGAAGCGGTCCAGGGTGAGGACCAGGAGCTGACCGCAGACGTCGTGGTGATCGGTGCCGGCGGTGCCGGTATGATCTCTGCAATGGAAGCAGCCGATGCGGGCAAGTCCGTGATCGTGGTGGAGAGCCAGGCCATGGCCGGCGGCAACTCCGTACGAGCTACCGGCGGTATGAATGCGGCGAAGACCGAGTATCAGGACAGCAACGAGTTTGGTGAGGATGCCGGTATCGAGAAGACACTGAAGTCCGCAGAGGAGAGCTACAGCGACAACGAGACCATCGCCGCGCTGGCAGCCACCGTGCGCGAGCAGTATGAGGCCTACAAGGCAAATCCGGAGGGCTACTTCGATTCCGTTGAGCTCTTCGAGCTGGATACCCTGGTGGGCGGCAAGGGCATCAATGATCCGGAGCTGGTGAAGACGCTTTGCGAGGACTCTGAGGACGCCATTGACTGGCTGGATCAGAACGGTGTAACGCTCCACAATGTAGCACAGTTCGGCGGTGCGTCCGTAAAGCGTATCCATCGTCCGGTGGATGACGAGGGCAAGACCCTTTCTGTTGGCTCCTACATGATTCCGATTCTGGAGAAGGATCTGGAGGATCGCGGTGTACAGATCCTGTACAGCACCACTGCTGAGAAGATCCTCATGGAGGATGGCGCGGCAGCCGGTATTGAAGCGACAGCGAAGGACGGCAGCAAGGTGACCGTACATGCCAAGGCTGTTGTGATTGCCGCCGGCGGCTTCGGTGCCAACAATGATATGGTTTCCAAGTACAATGAGAGTCTGAAGGGTTACATTTCCACCAACGCACCGGGCATTCAGGGCCAGGGTATCATCATGGGTGAAGAGGTTGGTGCCGCTACTGTGGATATGGACCAGATTCAGCTGCATCCGACTGTACATGTGGCAGAGGACGGCAGTGCCAACCTGATCACCGAGGGACTTCGCGGCGACGGCGCCATCCTTGTCAATAAGGAAGGAAAGCGTTTCTTTGACGAGGTTTCCACCAGAGATAAGGTATCTGCAGCAGAGAACGAGCAGACCGACGGTGTGGTATGGCTCATTGTGGACCAGAAGATGTACGATGCCTCCAAGGTGATCCAGGGCTATGACAGCAAGGGCTGGATGGTCAGCGGCAGCAGTGCGGAGGAGCTGGCAGAGAAGATGGGCGTCGATGCGGCAGCCCTTTCCGAGACCATTTCCAAGTGGAACGAGTGCGTAGCCAATAAGAGCGACGAGGAGTTCGGACGTACCTCCTTCGCAGAGCCGCTGGAGGACACCCTCTATGCGCTGACCGTACAGCCGGGCGTACATCACACCATGGGCGGTCTGAAAATCAATGCGGAGACCGAGGTTCTGACCGAGGACGGCACCGCCATTCCGGGTCTTTATGCAGCCGGTGAGGTTACCGGCGGCGTACACGGTGCGAACCGTCTCGGCGGCAACGCTGTGGCAGACTTCACGGTATTCGGAAGAATTGCCGGACAGCAGGCAGCAGCTTATGTGGACGGCGGCAGCGCAGATGCAGCAGCCGAGACCACGGCAGCAGAAAGCAGCAAGGCAGCTGCGTAAATGAAGTCGGCAGTCATTACCGGGGCATCCCGCGGTGTGGGAAAGGCCATAGCGGAGGCGTTGGCAGAGGACGGCTGGCGTCTTCTGCTGAACTGCCGCTCCCGCTTTGACCTCTTGGATGCGACCTGTGCGGCACTCGCGGAGAAAACCGAGTGCCGCGCTGTCCACGGCGAGATCGATGCTGAGATCCTCGGCAGCTTTCTGGGGATGGACCTGAACAGCAGCCGGGCGGCGGAAGAGGATGAGATCCTCCTCGTAAACAACGGCGGCATTTCCCGCTTCAACCTGCTGCAGGATGTTTCCGATGCGGAGTTCGGGGAGCTGCTGGAGGCCAATCTGGGCAGCATGTTCCGCCTGAGCCGGGCCATGGTGCCGTATCTTCTGAAGGCCGGGCAGGGACGGATCTGGAACATTTCCTCTGTCTGGGGTGTTACCGGCGCTTCCATGGAGAGCATATATTCCCTGACCAAGGGCGGCGTCAATGCCCTGACGAAGGCGCTGGCCAAGGAGCTGGCACCGAATCACATTCCGGTGAATGCCCTGGCCCTGGGCTGTGTGGACACGGACATGAACGGCTGGATGGGCCCGGAGGATCGGGCTGCCGTGGAGGAGGAGATTCCCTACGGCCGCATGGCCACCGCGGAGGAGGCGGCAGAGATGCTTCGCCTCCTGGTGAAGGCCCCTTCTTATCTGACCGGACAGATCATACAGTTTGACGGAGCATGGATTTAAAAAAGACCTCGGCAGCGTTAGCTGCCGGGGTCTTTTTTGCTTATCAATATTCAATTACACTTCCGGCTCGATGAGTCCGTAGGTATTTCCCTTTCTCTTATACACCACATTTACCTGGCCGCTGTCACCGTTCTGGAAAACGAAGAAGGTGTGACCGATGAGCTCCATCTGCAGGCAGGCCTCCTCAGGGGTCATGGGCTTCAGATCGAACTGCTTCGTACGGAGAATCTGAATCTCCGGCTCAGCCAGCTCCTCCTCTTCCTCAACGAAGGCATCAGTGAAAAGCTGTACGTTCTGCTTCCGGTCAATCAGCTTGGTGCGGTACTTGCGGATCTGTCTCTCGATGATATCCTCAACCAGATCAATGGACTGATACATGTCAGCGCTGGCTTCCTCTGCCCGGATAACGGTTCCCTTTACCGGGATGGTTACCTCGATCTTCTGCAGATCCTTTTGTGTGGAGAGCGTGACGTTGCAAACTGTCTCCGGCTTGAAGAATTTATCAAGCTTACCGAGCTTCTTGTCAATCATGTGTCTCAGGCCGTCGGTTACGTTGATGTTTCTACCAGTGATATTAAACTTCATTAACATCGCTCCCTTCTGTTTGACAACTCCGCGGAGCTGTCAGATTTGGGAAATGTCTTCGGGAGACATTTCTCTATGCGCTTAGTATAGCATGGTTCGGAAAAATATTCCATACGAAAATGCGAAAAAAATGAAAATAAATTTCACAAAGACTTCACAAATCACAAAAAAGACCGGCATTTCCATGAATCTATTTGTAAACACTTTATGAACTGCCGGGGTCACGCTTGAATAAGCTTTGCTTTAGTGATAGAATTTACGAGTTATAGCCAAAAGTATAGGAAATTCTGAGATTCATGATAAAGGAGTAAGCGGACTGATGAATATTTTTGAAAAGGTTTTTGGAACGCATTCGGACAGAGAGCTGAAGATGATCCGGCCGAAGGTGGACAAGATCCTTGCCCTCCATGATCAGATGGCGGCGATGTCGGATGAGGAGCTGAAGGCACAGACCCCGAAGTTCAAGGAGCGGCTGGCCAACGGCGAGACACTGGATGACCTTCTGCCGGAGGCCTTCGCCACGGTGCGGGAGGCTGCGAAGCGCGTACTGGGCATGGAGCATTATCCGGTACAGCTTATCGGCGGCATCGTGCTGCATCAGGGACGTATCGCAGAGATGCGTACCGGTGAAGGTAAGACCCTGGTTTCCACCTGTCCGGCTTACCTGAACGCGCTGGAGGGAAAGGGCGTTCATATCGTTACCGTCAACGACTATCTGGCAAAGCGAGATGCGGAGTGGATGGGCCAGGTGCATGAGTTCCTGGGACTGAAGGTCGGCGTTGTCCTGAACGAGATGACCTCCGAGGAGAGACAGGCTGCCT
>CAVATZ010000004.1:33701-57312 GCA_963591655.1 Clostridiales bacterium | reverse complement strand
AATGGCAAGAAGAAAGGGAGAGGCGGCGGAATGACAGCAAACGAAGTCATAGCGATTGCGACGGCTGAAGTCGGATACCTGGAAAAAAAGAGCAACGCGAGTCTCTATAAAAAGACCGCAAATGCTGGATCTGGGAACTATACGAAGTACTGGGCGGATCTTGATAAGGGCTTACAGGGGCAGCCGTGGTGTAACTGCTTTGTAAACTGGTGCTTCACGAAGGCGTTTGGCACAGCGGTAGCGAAAAAACTGCTCTGCTCAAATAACGGCTGGAGCTACTACACGCCGACCTCCGCCGGATATTTCAAGGCGGCAGGGCAGTGGCATACATCGGATCCGAAGGCCGGAGACATCATTTACTTTAAAAACCTCCAGAGAATTCACCACGTCGGCATTGTTCGGGCGGTATCCGGCGGAATCGTCTACACGATCGAGGGGAATACTTCGGACGGCACAGCTGTGATAGCAAATGGCGGCGGGGTATGTAAGAAATCATACCAACTGAATAATGCGAACATTGCGGGATACGGGAGGCCCAAATACGAAGCGGAAAAAATAACGGTAACACCGGGATGGAAACAGGATTCGACGGGATGGAAGTACCAGTGCGCAGACGGCAGCTTCCATAAATCTACATGGAAAGCAATCAATGGTCACTGGTACTACTTCAAGGCTGATGGTTACATTGCGACAGACTGGTACCAGATCGAAAACGAATGGTACTACTTCCAGCCAACCGGAGACCTCCAGGGCGCTTGCTATCATGAGTCTGATAAGAGAAACGGAAGCCTGGAAATCTGGAATATCTAAAAGCAGAGCGCTTTTTGAATGCAAAAAATGTGCAAACTATTGATATCTTGCGCAAGATGAAATACAATAAAGGCAGTTAAGAAATGTCTTAACAAATACCGGGCAAGCGAGAAGGGAGAAGAAAATGAAAGAGATGAACACAAGCGAACTGCTCGTAAAGATGACGGAGCAAAACAAAATCAGAGAGATCCTTGAGATCATGAACGAGTGCAAAGATCTTGATGAAGCTAAGACAAAAATAAAAGCCCTACTAAGCAAGTAAGGCAAAGGGAGAAGGAAAGGGCGGTGGACTTACCAAAACCGCCCAATCTTTCAAAAACAGTATAGAATATTTGGCAAGAGATTGAAAGACATGGAAACGGCAAAATTTAATGAGACGGAATACAAGAACAGATTCATCAAAGAAAAGTATGACAGGATAAACCTGACCGTTCCAAAGGGGCAGAAAGAGATGCTGAAGAAAGCAGCTGCAGAAGCGGGTGAAAGTGTGAACGAGTACATTAATAAAGCAATATTTGGGCGGATGAAGGACACTGCGGCTGGGGACTGCATGACCGGATAGCCGTCAAAAAGACGACAAGGACGTTCGAAACCGCAGAAAACGGCATTTTTCAGTATCAGAGATAATGCCGACAGAAAAGCGGCAAGGAAAAGGCCGGGGGCGTCATGCCTTCGGCTTTTTTATCGACAGAACTCACGTGGGATGCTATCATAAAAAGATAGAGATGATCGGCAGAAAAGGCAGGTAGGGTATGAGTCCGAGAGACAGCTATAGTGTGAATGAACTCAGCAAGGGCATGTCTATGGATAATACTGTCCTGCAGCAGCTTCCGGAGGAGAAGCGGGATACAGAGCAGCTCTTAGCGGATGCTTTACGTGCTGCTCAAAAATCCAATGATGCCCTGCGAACGGCTTTAGAGGAGGCGGAAATCCGGAACGAGGTTATCGCCTCCATCGGAAAAACCTATCAGTATATTTCCCGCGTTGATCTGCAGGCGAACTATTATGAGGAGCTCGTAGGTGATGAGGCGTTTCATGTGGGGGAAGACAATCGGAAGGGACGTCCGGATGACAATGCGCGCCTGATGTGTGCAAAGCGTGTGGCGCCGGAGGATCAGGACGAGTTTTTGCGCTTCACGGATTTGTCTACGCTCGCGGAACGTATCGGTGATGCAGATTATATCGAGCATGAGTACCGCCTGCAGGATGGAAACTGGGATATCATGCGCTTTATTGTAAAGAAGAGGGATGCAAACCACCGGGTTACGCATGTGCTCTGTGTGATTCGCTGTATCAGCGACAGCAAGCGAAGGGAACAGAGACTGGTGCGGCAAGCAGAGGAGGCTTCGGAAAAGGCGAGATTCCTGTCCAATATGAGTCATGACATCCGGACGCCGATGAACGGCATTCTCGGTATGCTGGACCTGGCAGAGCATTACCCGGAGGACCTGGAGATGCAGCAGCGCTGCCGCAGAAAAATCCGGGAAATTTCGAGCTACATGCTTTCGATGCTGAATGATATTCTCGATATGAACAAGCTTCAGTCTGAGGAACTGGAGGAGCCCATCATGACCTTTAATTTTGAGGACATGCTGCGGACGGCCAATGAGGAGGCAGAGCGGAAGGCGGCGGAAAAGGACATCAAATATGTCATTGACTGGGATAAGGGAAGGCATGAACACCAGTATCTCGTCGGCAACCCTCTGTATACCATGCGGATTCTCGGAAATCTGGCCGACAATGCCATTAAATTTTCGCCCCGGGGCAGTACCATTCGTGTCTGGTGTTGGGAGGAGCAGGTGGATGCAAAGAATTCTGTCTATAAGTTCGCCATTCAGGATCATGGCATCGGTATGAGCCGGGAATTTTTGGAGCATGCTTTCGATATGTTTTCGCAGGAAAACGAAAGCAGCCGGACAAATTACGAAGGCACGGGACTGGGACTGGCCATTGTCAAAAAGATGCTGGACAAGATGAAGGGCACCATTGAGATTCAGAGTGAAAAAGGCATTGGCACAACGGTGCTGGTGGGCATTCCCTTCCGCATCGGGGAAAAGACAGATGAGCAGCTCATTGCAGATTGTGAAGGTGTTTCGCTGGAGGGCATGCGCGTCCTGGTGGCGGAGGATAATGAACTCAATGCGGAAATTGCGCGCTTCATTCTGGAGGATAACGGCCTCACGACAGAGTGGGCGAAGGATGGCGTTGAGGCACTGGAAATGTTTGGAAAATCGAAGCCGGGCTATTATAATGTGGTGCTTATGGATATCATGATGCCGCGGATGAACGGTCTGGATGCGGCTCGAAAGATTCGGCTACTGGAACGGAAGGATGCGGAGGCGGTGCCCATCATCGCCATGTCTGCCAATGCTTTTTCAGACGATATTGTCAACAGTCGGCTGGCCGGTATGGATATGCATCTGGCGAAGCCCATTGATGAGAAGAAGCTGCTGAAGGCGATACGCAAATGCACGGCGATACACAAGCAGATCATGATGCTGCGGAAATTCTAGGAGGATTTATGCTGAAGGGAAAAAATATTTTGTTGGGAGTGACCGGCGGCATAGCGGCCTATAAGGCGGCGGATCTATGCTCCCGGCTGGTGAAGCAGCATGCCGGGGTGGATGTGATTATGACGGAGCATGCCACGGAATTCATTACGCCGCTGACCTTTGAAAGTCTTTGTCACAGAAGGACCGTGACGGACACCTTTGACCGGAACCATCCCTGGGAGGTGGAGCACATCGCACTGGCGGACAAGGCAGACTGCGTGGTGATTGCCCCGGCCACCGCCAACATCATCGGAAAGCTGGCCAACGGACTGGCAGACGATATGCTGACCACCACGGTGCTGGCCTGTCGCTGCCCGAAGCTGCTGGTGCCGGCCATGAACACGAACATGTACGAAAATCCGGTGGTGCAGGACAATCTGTCGAAGCTTCGTCACTATGGCTGGCAGATCATGGAGCCGGCGAGCGGACACCTGGCCTGCGGCACCAGCGGAAAGGGAAAGCTGCCGGAGCCGGAGAATATTCTCGAGCAGGTGCTGCTTTGCTGTGCCCATGAGAAGGATATGACAGGTCTGCGGGTACTGGTGACGGCGGGGCCGACCCAGGAGGCAGTGGATCCGGTGCGCTATCTCACCAATCATTCCACCGGCAGGATGGGCTACGCCATTGCGGCGGCAGCGGCCATGCGCGGCGCGGCAGTAACGCTCGTGAGCGGCCCCACGGCACTGAAAAAACCGGAGGGCGTCGAGCTTGTGCCGGTGACCACGGCGGCGGAGATGTTTGACGCGGTGACGAGCCGGCAGGCGGAAAATGACATGATCATCAAGGCGGCGGCGGTGGCGGATTACCGGCCCCTGCATACGGCAGAGGAGAAGATCAAAAAGCAGGACAATGACGGCGAGCCGGTGATGCCGCTGGCCCGCACGCAGGATATTCTCAGGTATCTGGGAGCGCATAAGCCGGCAGGACAGATTCTCTGCGGCTTCTCCATGGAAACGGAGCATATGCTGGAGAATTCCCGCAAAAAGCTCGAAAAGAAAAATCTGGATGTGGTAGCGGCAAACAATGTGAAGGTGGCCGGCGCTGGCTTTGCAGTGGACACCAATGTGCTGACGCTGATCACGAAGGACACAGAGCAGGAGCTGCCGCTGATGTCCAAGACGGAGGCGGCCATGCAGCTTTTGGATCTGCTTCTCAAGCTGCGGTCACAGGTCAGAGGATAACATTGTATACAAGAAAACACAGCATGGAAGCTGTGTTTTCTTGCAATTCGGACAAAATCGTGTATGATGATTCTTGCGCGATATCTGCAATAGGGCAGAACCGCAGCAGGAGGAAAAAATATGAATAACATGAACACGCAGAATGTGCAGACAGCACAGGCAGCAGGCTTCGGCGCAAAGGATCTGGCCATTATGGCAATGTTTACCGCCATTATCCTGATCATGGCCTTTACGCCCTTCGGCATCATTGATCTTCCCTTGATCAAGGCCACCATTCTTCATGTACCCGTCATTATCGGCTGTATCGTACTGGGACCGAAAAAGGGTGCATTCTTCGGATTTTTATTCGGACTTACCAGCTTTATCAAAAACACAATGGGACCCAGCTTTATGTCCTTTGCCTTCACACCGGCTGTTCCGGTGCCAGGCCTGGATCATGGCTCCGTATGGGCAATCGTGATTTGCTTCCTGCCCCGTATTCTCGTGGGCGTGACACCATGGCTTTTCTATACTGCTT
This sequence comes from Clostridiales bacterium, assembly GCA_963591655.1. Lineage (GTDB taxonomy): Bacteria > Bacillota > Clostridia > Lachnospirales > Lachnospiraceae > Oribacterium. Next base: position 52,252 of record CAVATZ010000004.1, on the reverse strand, counting down.
CCGTAAAGGCGCTGGGAAAACATGTCAATCTGGCACTGCGGACCGTTATTCTGGCCATCAGCGGTGCACTCGGTGCCATTACGAACACAGGTCTCGTAATGGGAATGATCTACCTGGTATTCAAGAATGCCTATGCCGTCGGCAAGGGAATTCCCGTGAATGAGGTTCTGGGCGTGATCCTCGGCATTGTGGTGGCCAACGGCGTTCCGGAGATGCTGGTGGCAGCGGTTCTCGTACCGTTTATTGTGGTTGCGCTGCTGAAAGCTAAGGTTATCTCATGGGCTCAGCGATAACCCTGTGAGATGGTATCAAAAGAAACGGAGACCGATGGGTAAGATCTTTGCGATAGATGTGGGAAATTCCAATGTGGTGGCAGCGGTTCTGGAAAACGGCAGCTGCTTTTTCACGGAGCGCTTCAAAACCCACGACAACTGGAAGGAAAATACAGTACTGGATGCCCTGCGGGAAATTCTGAAGCGGCACGCCATGCCGGAAACGGAGCTGGAGGGAGCCATCATTTCATCGGTGGTCCCCGAGATGACGCCGCTTCTCATGCAGGCGCTGCGCATTCTGACGGGAAGGACGCCCCTGATTGTGAATGCCGCCATGAAGACGGATTTCAAGGTGCGGAATTATGACATGTCCTGTCTCGGCATGGACCGGGTGGTGGATATGACGGCAGCGAAGGCTGCCTATCCCGCTCCGCTCATGGTGGTGGATCTCGGTACCTGCACCACGATTTCCGTCATCGATCGTGAGGGGTATTTCGTGGGCGGCATGATCTGCGCCGGGATTCAGCTCTCACTGGATGCGGAGGCGGAGCATACGGCCCAGCTTCCGGCATTGCGGGCAGACGGTGTGGACACCCTCATCGGCACGGATACAGTATCCAATATGCTGAGCGGCGAGATCATCGGCACGGCGGCCATGATCGACGGTCTGGCGGATCGGATCTGGGAGGAGCTCAGCGGCCCGGAGGCCCGGAAGCTGAGCATCGTGCTGACCGGCGGGCTTTCCAATCAGGTGCTGCCATGGCTTAGAAATGACGTGCATTTCGAGCCGGCGCTGCTTCTGAAGGGACTGGAGCTTTTGTATCGGAGGAACTGCAGTCAGGATGAGGATAATGTCGGCGGTTCCCAAAAGACGGAGGAGGCAAGATGAAGACAGCAGAGCAAAGCATTGGAGCGTACATTTCGGCTTTATCGAGTAAGGCAGCCGTGCCCGGGGGCGGCGGTGCGTCAGCCCTGGCCGGTGCCTATGGCGTGAGTCTCGGACTGATGGTCTGTGAGCTGACCGGCGGCAAGAAGAAGTATGCGGATTTTGAACCGGAGCTTGCCCGGATCCGGGAGAAGCTTACGGCAATCCGCGCCGCCTTCATTGACCTGGCAGACGAGGATGAGGCTGTTTTCCTGCCCCTTTCCAAGGCCTACGGGCTGCCGAAGGAAACCGAGGCGGAGCGTCTTCTGAAGGAGCAGACGATGGAGAACTGCCTTCTGCAGGCAAGCCTCACGCCCGTCAAGGTGATGGAAAAGGCCTGCGAAGCCCTGAACTACATGCAGTCGCTGGCGGAAAACGGTTCCCGGCTGGCGCTTTCCGATGTGGGTGTGGGCGTTCAGTTTCTGAATACCGCATTGACAGGTGCCATCATGAATCTTTATATTAATACGAAGATGATGAAGGACATCGGCAAGGCGGCGGAGCTGAATGACTACGCAGAGCGTCTGCTGGAGGATGGCACGCATCATGTATATGCTGTCTATGAGCTGGTGGAAAAGGCAGTGAAGCCGGTATTCGAATTTACAACACGGCAGCGTCACGACAAGGTGGATTTCGAGTAAAGCGGAGGAATGAGCATGCAGGAATTACGTGGAAAGAAGATCGCAGACAAGCTGAAGGAGGAGTGCCTGGCCTTTACGGGTAAGCACAACGGACTGCTTCCGGCACTGGCCATCGTGCGTGTCGGACAGAAGCCGGCGGATCTTGCCTACGAGAGAAGCGTCAAGAAGAGATTCATCGACTACGGTCTGGAGGCGAAGGACTATGAATTCCCGGAGAATGTGTCCAACGAGGAGTTCCAGCAGGCTTTTTCCTTCATTAATGATGATCCGGAGATCAACGGTATCCTGGTGATGCGACCGCTGCCGAAGCAGATCGATGAGCAACAGATGCTGGAGACGCTCCGTCCCGAGAAGGATCTGGACGGCATCACAAAGGTCAATGCGGCAGGTGTCATGATGGGACTGCCGGAGGCCTTTGCACCCTGTACCGCGCAGGCCGTGGTGGAAATGCTGAAGGGCTACGACATTCCGCTGGCCGGCAAGCATGTGGCCGTCATCGGCCGTTCCATGGTGGTGGGGAAGCCCCTCAGCATGCTGCTTCTGAAGGAGAATGCGACGGTGACGGTTTGCCATTCCAAGTCGGAGAACATCAAGGAGATCACCTCCCAGGCGGATATTCTGGTGGCGGCCATCGGCAAGGCACAGCTCATCGGCTCCGGCTATATCAAGGAGGATGCGGTGGTCATTGATGTCGGCATCAATGAGGATGCAGAGGGAAAGCTTTGCGGTGACTGCAACTTCGAAACCATGGCCACAAAGGCCAGCGCCGTGACACCGGTGCCGGGCGGCGTCGGCACGGTGACCACTGCGGTGCTGGCAAAGCACCTGGTCAAGGCAACGGCACTGCAGCTAGATATGTCGGAAGCATAAAAACGAACAAAAGCTGAAAATACTATGAAAAAACGGGTATGTACTTGTACATAACCCGCTTTTTTGTTATGATGCAAGTGTTCAAATTCCTGCTTCCTGCAGACCATGGTTTGATCAGACCATGCAGAAAAATCAGTATAAAAAATACAAACAGCTGTTGAAGGTCCGCGATGGGGTGATCCTCGTGGTGCTTGTTTTGGTTGGCGTTTTTTACTACTTAACCTTGTCAAGGGAAGATGGAAGTGAGGCGCAGATGTACCGGGCGGAAACGGTGCGTCAGGATGAAGATGCCGAAGTGACGACCGGGACGATACATGCGGAGGCGGCGGAAACGGCCGGAGCAGATGGAAATGTCGGGGCGACGAACGAAGCCGTGACAGAGACGATGGAAAATGCGGATGCAGCACTGCCAACGACTGCGGAGGACAGCACTGCAGCAGGGGTGACGGCTGCAGCGCCGGAAACCGATGGAAGCGTGTCTGCGGCAGCCGGGACAGAGACAGGCACCGGGACTGACGATCGCATCAACCTCAACACGGCGAGCCTCGAGGAGCTGGACAGTCTGCCGGGCATCGGACCGGCGACAGCGAAGCTCATTCTGGAATACCGGCAGCAGTACGGCGGCTTTGCGGCACCGGAGGAGATCATGAATGTAAAGCGGATCGGGGAAAAGACCTATGAGAAGCTGAAGGACCGCATCCGGGTATGAACGCATAAATGAATAAAGACATTTCTTTTTATACAGCTTTGTGGTAGAATCTGCGTATAAATGTGAATTGCTAGCATGACGGAGGTTCATATATGGAACAAAATGAAGAGAAGAAGGGGCAGGCTCTTGAGCAGGGTGAGGTGGTCATAGCCGATGAGGTGGTAGCCATCATTGCCGGTATTGCGGCCACTGAGGTAGAGGGCGTGGACTCCATGGACGGGGGATGGTCCGGAGAGATCATTTCCAGAATGGGAATCCGTGACCTGTCAAAGGGCGTTAAGCTTGAAATTGAGGATGGTCATGTATCTGTTGCGCTTACCCTGAATGTCAGGTATGGCTATTCCATTCCGAAGGTTTCCAGAAATGTACAGGACAAGGTCAGCCAGGCCATTGAGAGCATGACGGGACTGAATGTACTGGATGTAAATATCAAGATTGCCGGAGTTGTGACAAAAGAAGATGAATAAAAGAGAAGAAAGAGATCATAAGTTTAAACTGCTGTTCAGTGCACAGTTCTATCCGGGTGCAGAGGTGCCGGAGCAGCTGAAGCACTATTTTGAGTCCCCGGACTATGAGGACGGCAACCAGGTGATTCATGTCGAGGAACTGACCGAGACAGAGGAATGGAAGCTGAAGGATGACGTGGAGAAGATCCTGGCGGTGCTGCCGGAGCTGGATGCCCGGATTGACAGCATGACAGAGGGATGGACAACCCGCAGAATGTCCAAGACGGATCTGACCATCCTGCGGCTTGCTCTCTATGAGATGGAGCATGACGAGACGGTTCCGGAGAAGGTTTCCATCAACGAAGCCGTGGAGCTGGCCAAGAAATACGGCGGACCGGAGTCCGGCTCCTTCGTCAACGGCGTCCTGGCACGCATCCTTCGGAATGAGCAGCCGGCAGCCGCTGCAGACAGAAAGCCCGGCAAGGAGAAGAAGGGCGAGCTGACAGAGAAGAAGCAGGGCGGCAAGAAGATGCATATCCTCATCAATAAGTAATGAAGGAAAGTGTATATTCCGTTTCCCAGGTAAGCCGCTATATCAGCAGAATGCTGCAGGAGGATTTCCTTCTCCGGGAGATTACGATCCGCGGAGAGATTTCCAATCTGAAGTACCATACATCCGGACATATTTATTTTACCTTGAAGGACACAGCTTCGCAGATTTCCGCCATCATGTTTGCCGGGGATCGGGCGGGGCTTCCCTTTAAATTGGAAAACGGATTTCAGGTGCTTTGTACCGGCCGGGTTGCCCTCTATGAAAAGGGCGGCAGCTATCAGCTTTATGTGAAGCGTGTCAGCATGGATGGCATCGGAGATCTGTATATTCGCTTCGAACAGCTGAAAAAGGAGCTGGCGGAGATGGGCATGTTTGACGACATGTACAAGAAGCCGATTCCTCGTTATGCCATGCGGATCGGCATCGTGACGGCCAAAACCGGCGCAGCCATCCGGGACATCGTGCAGATCGCGAAGCGTCGGAATCCCTATTGCGAGCTGATTCTTTATCCGGCTCTGGTACAGGGCGAAAATGCAGCGGCTTCTATTGTTGATGGCATTCAGACCCTGGACAGCATGGGACTGGATGTGCTGATCGTGGGACGAGGCGGCGGTTCTCTGGAGGATTTATGGGCCTTCAATGAGGAGAGCGTGGCCAAGGCGATTTTTGATGCGGATACACCGATTGTCTCGGCAGTCGGACATGAGACGGATACCACCATTGCGGATTTTGTGGCAGACCTGCGGGCACCGACGCCCTCGGCGGCGGCAGAGCTTTGTGTTTTTGACTATCAGAAGCTGCAGCGGGATATCAGCTCCTATACAGCGACACTTTCGGCGGAGATGCGGGATCATATCGCGGAGAAGCGGCAGCAGCTGAACGGACGGCGGCTCCTTTTGCAGCGATCCAGTCCGGAAATGCAGCTTCTGCAGCGGCGGCAGACGGCTGCCGAGCTGCGGGAAAGGCTGCGGCGCTGCCTTACAGATCGTTTGGCGGAAAAAAGAAGCCGGCTTCGGCCCTATGAAGATTTGAAGCATAATTTCGTGATCCGGCTGCAGGAAAACCGGCACCGACTGGCGCTTCTGGCGGAAAAGCTGGATGCCGCTTCGCCCATGAAGCGTCTGCAGGACGGCTTTGCCTGTCTGGAAACAGAGGACGGCCGACGAATCCGGTCGGCAGCGTCACTGCAGCCCGGAGAATTGGTGGTGACTACGCTGGCGGACGGCAGCTTCCGAAGCCGGATCGAAGACATTGTAATAAGGGAACAGTATGGCAGCAGCAAAGAAGAAAAGCCTGAATGAAGTATTCGAGGCATTGGACGCACTGCTTCAGAGCATGGAGCAGGAGGACAGTCTGGAAAAGTCCTTTGCCCTGTACAAGCAGGGTGTAGAGCTTGTGAAGCAGGCAAACGACAGTATAGATAAAATTGAAAAGCAGGTGAAGGTACTGGATGAAGACGGAATTCTTGCTTGAGCTGGATAAAAAAACCAAGGCATGTGATGAGATTGTACGCAGACATCTGCCGCAGGAAGCGGGCATGCAGAAAACGGTGCTTTCTGCCATGCATTATTCGGTAGAGGCGGGGGGAAAGCGCATACGTCCCCTGTTGATTTCGGAGTGCTACGCGCTGCAGAAGCCGGATGTGGAGAGAGACAGGCTGCTGCGGCCGGTGATGGAGGCCTTCATGGCGGGGATGGAGATGATCCATACCTTTTCGCTCTGTCACGACGACCTTCCCTGCATGGACAACGATGCTTATCGACGAGGCCGGGAATCCACCTGGTATCACTTCGGTGAGGACATGGGAACCCTGGCGGGAGATGCCCTTTCCCTGTATGCCTTTGAGGCGGTCGGCGACGCCTGTGAGAAAATGCTGGCGGCGGCAGAGGCAGAGAATGTCCCGGCGGAACGGCTTTCCCGCTATTCCGGCGCGGTGCTCTCGGCCATGAGACTGCTGGCGGGCTGCTCCGGCGTTTATGGCATGCTGGGCGGACAAGTTGCGGATGTGGAACTGACGGGTAAGGCACTGGCGGAGGAGCAGCTGAGCTTCATTTACCGACTGAAGACGGGGGCTCTGATTGCCGGGTCCATGCGGATCGGTGCGCTGCTGGGCGGCGCGGATGCGGCGACACAGCAGAGCTTATATGATATCGGTGAGAAGATCGGCATTGCCTTCCAGATACAGGATGACATTCTGGACGAAACCTCTACGACAGAGGTACTCGGCAAGCCCATTCATTCGGATGAGGAAAACGGCAAGACCACCTATGTATCACTGCATGGACTTGCGGCATCGGAAAAAGAGGTAGAGAGGCTGTCAATGGAGGCAGCAGGGTCGCTGAAGAGTCGGGCGGCACAGTGGGATGCGGAGCATCTTGATTTCCTGCTTTTGCTGACGGAATACCTCATCCACCGGAAGAAGTAATTCTTAAGTGAGGACAGTTATACGGAAATGTTACTGGACAGTATACATGGCCCGGCAGACCTGCGGGGGCTGACAGAGGAAGAACTGAAGGAGCTTGCAGCGGAAATCCGGCAGTTCATTATAGAGAAAACCTCAGAGTATGGGGGACATCTGGCATCTAACCTGGGCGTGGTGGAGCTGACCATCGGGCTGTATCTGGCCCTGGATCTGCCGACGGATAAGATTGTGTGGGATGTGGGGCATCAGGCCTATACCCACAAGATTCTCTCCGGGAGAAAGGACAATTTCGACGGCCTTCGGCAGTACGGCGGCATGAGCGGCTTCCCGAAGCGTTCGGAGAGCCCCTTTGACTGCTTTGATACCGGACACAGCTCCACGTCGATTTCCGCAGGACTGGGCATTGCGCAGGCAAGGGACATTCAAAACAAAAAATTCACGGTGGTTTCCGTGATCGGAGACGGCGCTTTGACCGGCGGCATGGCCTATGAGGGGCTGAACAATGCTTCCCGCATGAAGAAGAATTTCATCATCGTGCTGAATGACAACAATATGTCCATTTCAGAAAATGTCGGCGGCATGTCCCGGTATCTGAACGGCATTCGTGCGGATAAGGGCTACAATCAACTGAAGCTTTCGGTCAGCTCCTTCTTGGGCTCCGTTCCGGTGATCGGCAATACGCTGGTGAAGCAGCTGCAGCAGACCAAAAATTCCATTAAGCAGCTGTTGATTCCCGGCATGCTGTTTGAAAACATGGGCATTACCTACCTGGGACCGGTGGATGGTCATGACATCCAGGCGGTAGAGAAGGTGATCCGGGAGGCAAAACAGATCGATCATGCGGTGCTGGTGCATGTTCTGACCAAAAAGGGAAAGGGCTACGGACCGGCGGAAAAATTCCCCGGACGCTACCATGGTGTATCTCCCTTTGATATTCAGACCGGAGAACCCAAGAAGGCAAAGGCAGGAGACAGCTATACCGATGTGTTTTCTAAAAAGCTTTTGTCTCTGGCAAAGAGGGATTCACGCATTACGGCCATCACGGCGGCCATGGCGGATGGAACAGGGCTCAGTGCTTTTGCGGCTGAATTTCCCCAGCGCTTCTTTGATGTGGGCATTGCGGAGGCGCATGCGGTGACTTCGGCAGCGGGCATGGCCAGCCTGGGTCTGAAGCCGGTGGTGGCTGTGTATTCCAGCTTCCTGCAGAGGGCCTATGACCAGATTGTGCATGATGTCTGTCTGCAGAAGCTGCCGGTGGTGTTTGCAGTTGACCGGGCGGGACTTGTCGGCTCGGATGGCGAAACCCATCAGGGAATCTTTGACTATTCCTTCCTGACCAGTATTCCGAACATGACGGTGATGGCACCGAAGAATGCCCGGGAGCTGGAGGATATGCTGGAATTTGCCTTTGGCTTCGGTATGCCCATCAGTGTGCGCTATCCCCGCGGCACCGCCTACCGGGAGCTTTGCGAGCTGGAGGCACCGATTGTACTGGGAAAATCGGAGCTTCTGTATGAAGGAAGGGAAATCGCCATCCTGGCAGCCGGTTCCATGGTTTCCACCGGCGTACATATCCGGGAGAAGGCGGCGAAGCTGGGGTATCAGCTGACCCTGGTGAACGCCCGCTTTATCAAACCCATAGATACGGAAATGCTGGATCGACTGGCAGAGTCCGGTCATCGGGTGCTGATCACCATGGAGGAGAATGTCCGACAGGGCGGCTTCGGCATACAGGTGGTGGATTACATTCACAGAACGCATCCGGAGATCAGGGTCATTGTCATCAGCCTGCCTGACTGCTATGTGGAACACGGAGACGTGGGAAAGCTGCGGGCAGGACTCGGCATTGATTCGGATTCCATTATGAGGAGACTGCAGGAAGAAGGAGTGCTTCATTGAAATTGAAGAAGGAAAGACTGGACATCATGATGGTGGCCCGGGGGCTGGCAGAGTCCCGGGAGAAGGCCAAGCGAACCATTATGGCAGGAATTGTATATGTAAACGGGGAAAAAGAGGATAAGGCCGGCAGCAGCTTCCCGGAGGATGCGGAGATTGAAGTGCGTGGAAATGCACTGAAATATGTCAGCCGGGGCGGTTTGAAGCTGGAAAAGGCCATTCAGGAATTCGGCGTGGATCCTGCCGGAAAGACCTGCCTGGACATCGGCGCCTCCACAGGAGGCTTCACCGACTGTATGCTGCAGAATGGTGCCGTAAAGGTCTTTGCCATTGATGTGGGCCATGGTCAGCTGGACTGGAAGCTGCGGAATGATGAGCGGGTGGTCTGCATGGAAAAGACCAACATTCGCTTTGTGAAGCCGGAGGACATCGGCGCACAGGCCGGTCTGGTTTCTATCGATGTCTCCTTTATCAGTCTGCAGCTGGTGCTCCCGGTGGTGAAAACCCTGCTGGCACCGGATGGACAGGTGGTTTGTCTGATCAAGCCGCAGTTCGAAGCGGGAAAGGAGCAGGTCGGAAAAAAGGGCGTTGTACGGGACAGGAAGGTGCATCGCGAGGTAATCGAGAAAACCCTTACGGTGGCCTACAGCATCGGCTTCCGCCTGGAGGGACTGACCTTTTCTCCCATCAAGGGACCGGAAGGAAATATTGAATATCTGGCCTTGCTGACATTGCAGGAAAACGGAGAGGGAAGCAATCCGCCGGCATGGCTTTCGGACAGGGCGCTGGAGGTTGTGGCGCTTTCTCATGATACGCTGGATCAGGCCGGCGGGCAGAGCTGAGTATGAAGATTGCATTGATTGTCAACAGAACCAAAGAGGCGGCAGAGGAATATGCCTGCTTTATTGATGCTTATCTGACAGAGCGGGGCGCGGAGGTCTGCCGCCTTTATGATGTATACCGGCAGGAGGATCTGCTGGGCTCGGATTTTCTGATCACACTGGGGGGAGACGGCACCATTCTTCGGGCAGTGGGTACCCTGCGGGGTGCAGACATTCCGATTCTGGGCATCAATGTGGGCCATCTCGGCTATCTGACGGAAGTGACGGAGAAGGAGCATATTCCGGCGGCACTGGACAGCCTCCTGGCGGGAGAGTACTGTCGGGACGAGCGGACCATGCTGCGGGCGGAGGTGCTGCGGGAGGGCCGTATTGCGGCGTCGCAGCTTGCCTTGAATGAGGTGCTGATGTCCCGCTGCGCCGGCATTTCCATCCTGCACTTCGGAGTGTTCTGTGACGGACAGGAGATGCAGCATTACTCTGCGGACGGCATCATTGTCTCCACACCCACCGGCTCTACGGCATACAATCTGTCGGCCGGGGGGCCGATCGTTTCCCCCACGGCACCGGTATACATTATGACACCGATCTGCTCCCATTCCCTGAACGGACGGGCGGTGATACTGGATGACAGCAGTGTACTGGAGATCAGGGTGGAATCGCCGCAGCAGATCGTGGCCTTCGACGGAGAAAATGTGACACCGCTGTCCGAGGGAGATGTTGTGCGGATCCGCAAGGCACGAGAGAAAACAACATTGATCAAGATTCGGCGGAGCAGCTTCCTGGAGGTACTGCGGGAAAAGATGGCAGGCGTATAGGACTGGGAGGAAAAGATGAAGAACGGAAGACATCAGAAAATCGTAGAGCTTGTGACACAGCGGCAGATTGAAACCCAGGAGGAGCTGGCGGATCTGCTGAATGCAGAGGGCTTTCGTGTGACACAGGCTACGGTATCCCGGGATATCAAGGCACTGCAGCTTTCCAAGGCACCGGGAAGAGGCGGCCGGCAATATTATCAGATCCTGAAGAAGGACAGCTCCGATGGGGAAAAGTATACCCGTGTGCTGCGGGAGGGACTGCTGTCCATGGACATCGCCGGAAATCTCCTGGTGATCAAGACCATGACAGGCATGGCCAATGCGGTGGCAGCTGCGCTGGATCATCTGCAATTGGATAAGATTGTGGGTACATTGGCGGGGGATGATACCATTATGTGTGCGCTGAAGGACACATCGGACGCGCAGGAAGTACTGGACAAACTGTCCCGGCTCCTGGGCAGACAGGACTGAGGAAAGGGATTCTATGCTCAATCATCTTCATGTGAAGGACCTTGCGCTGATCGATCAGTCAGAGGTGGAATTCGGCGAGGGACTGAATATTCTGACCGGCGAGACCGGTGCGGGAAAATCCATTTTGATCGGCTCCATCAACCTGGCACTGGGTGCCAAGGCCAGCAAGGATCTGATCCGGCACGGCCGGGAATACGGCTTTGTGGAGCTGATCTTTTCGGAGCTTTCCGAAAAGCAGGAAAGTAAGCTCCGGGAGCTGGACATCGAGCCGGAGGATGGGCAGCTGATCATACGCCGTAAGATTTCGGAAAAGCGTTCCGAGATCAAAATCAATGATCAGACAGTGACACTGGCAAAGCTGCGGGCGGTTACGGAGCTTCTGATCGATATCCACGGTCAGCATGAGCACCAGAGTCTGCTCAAGGAGGGAGCGCATCTGCATATTCTGGATGCCTTCGGCAGTGATGAGACGACGACACTGCGGGAGCATATTGCCGATCTGTACCAGTGCTATACGGCAGCCCGGAAGAAGCTTTCCTCCTTCCGGCTGGATGAGGCGGCAAGGCAGAGAGAGCTGGATTTTCTGGAGTTTGAGATTCGGGAGATCGAAGCCGCGGAGCTGGTGCAGGGAGAAGAGGAGAAGCTGGCGGAGCGCTGTCGTTTCTTTCAGAATGCACAGCATGTGGAATCGGCGGTTTCAGAGGCACGGGCACTGCTGGCGGAGACGGATTTTTCCTCAGCTGTGGCTGCCATTGCCCGGGCACTTCGTTATGATCCGGCGCTGCAGAGCATCAGCGACAGTCTGTATGACCTCCAGTCCATTGCGGAGGATACGCTTCGGGATGTGGAACGCTACCTCGATCAGAACGAGTACGATGAGGAGGCTTTCCGGAAGGCAGAGGAGCGTCTGGATCAGATTCGGAACGTCATGATGAAGTATGGCGGAACCGTGGAAAAGACAGAGCAGGCACTTTCGGAAAAGAAGAGGCGGCTGCAGGAGCTTTCAGACTACGACAACGAAAAAAAGAGATGCGAAGCGGCCGCAGAGCAGGCACGGAAGCTTCTCCTGGAGAGCTGTGCCGTACTGACAGAGAAGCGTAAGCTGGAGGCGGAGCAGCTTGCAGCACGTATACGGACGGAGATGACGGAAATGGGATTTCTGGATATTCGCTTTGAAATGTCATTTTCTCCGCTGTCGGCGCCGACGGCAAATGGTATGGATGAGGCGCATTTCGTGGTGAGTCTGAATCCCGGCGAACCGCTGCGTCCTCTCAGTGAGGTGGCCTCCGGCGGTGAGCTCTCCCGGATCATGCTGTCCATCAAAACGGTGCTGGCGGATCGGGATGAGATTCCGACACTGATTTTCGATGAGATCGATACCGGTATTTCCGGCAGAACGGCGGAGAAGGTGTCGGATAAGCTGAAGAAGATCGCAGCGAGTCACCAAGTCATTCTGATCACGCACCTGCCGCAGATTGCCGCCAAGGCGGACCGTCATTTTGAAATCCGGAAGTCTGTCAGCGAGGGGCAGACGCATACCGAAATCCGGGAGCTGGATTTTGACCGTTCCGTAGAGGAGCTGGGCAGACTGCTGGCGGGAGATCACCTGACAGAGGCCGTGCTGGCCAATGCCCGGGAGCTTAAACTTCTTGCACAGAAAAGGGTTTCAGAGTAAAATTGTACTTGTTAAGCATCACCGGAAAAACATAGAACATTGGCTTACCGAACGTTAAACCCATTGGAGGTAATGATATGAAGAACATCTTGTTTCTCGCTTCCGAGGCCGCGCCCTTTATTAAGACGGGCGGTCTTGCAGACGTTGTCGGCTCTCTGCCGAAGAATCTGGACGGACAGTATTACGACTGCCGTGTCATGATTCCGAAGTACATGTGCATCCCCTGGAAGTGGCGGGAAAAGATGGAGTATGTAACCAACTTCTACATGGACTATCTCGGACAGTCCCGTTATGTGGGTATTCTCAAGTATGTATATGAGGGTGTAACCTATTATTTTATTGATAATGAGTCCTATTTCTCGGGGGACAAGCCCTATGGTGACTGGTACTGGGATCTGGAGAAGTTCTGCTTCTTCTGTTACGCAGCCCTGAGTGCACTGCCGCTGCTTGACTTCCATCCGGACCTGATCCATTGCCATGACTGGCAGACTGGTCTGGTACCGGTGCTTCTGAAGGATCGCTTTGCCGGCGGAGAATTCTACCGCTCCATCAAGAGTGTCATTACGATCCATAACCTGAAGTTCCAGGGCGTCTGGGATGTCAAGACCATTCAGCGCTTTACTCAGCTGTCGGATTATTATTTCACACCGGATAAGCTGGAGTGCAAGAAGGACGGCAATCTTCTGAAGGGCGGCATTGTTTATGCAGATGCCATCACCACGGTTTCGGATACCTATGCAGAGGAGATCAAGATGCCCTTCTATGGTGAGGGACTGGACGGCCTTCTGCGGGCGAGAGAGCATGACCTGCGGGGTATTGTCAACGGTATCGACTATGATGAGTGGAATCCAGAGACGGATGCCTTCCTGGTGAAGAATTTCAACCAGAAGAATTTCCGGAAGGAAAAGGCAAAGAATAAAAAGGCGCTGCAGCAGGATTGGGGACTGCAGGTGGATCCGGGCAAGATGATGATCGGCATCGTTTCCCGTCTGACAGACCAGAAGGGACTGGATCTGGTGCAGTGTGTGATGGATGAGCTCTGTCAGGATGATATCCAGTTTGTGGTACTGGGCACCGGTGATGAGCGCTATGAGAACATGTTCCGTCACTATGACTGGAAGTATCATGACAAGGTATCCGCACAGATTTATTATTCCAATGAAATCAGCCACAAGATCTATGCGGCCTGCGATGCATACCTGATGCCGTCACTTTTTGAGCCCTGCGGACTGTCACAGCTCATCGCCATGCGCTACGGCACCCTGCCGATCGTGCGGGAAACCGGCGGACTGCGGGACACAGTGCAGCCCTTCAATCAGTATGACGGAACAGGTACCGGCTTCTCCTTCGCCAATTACAATGCCCATGAGATGCTGAATACCATTCGCTACGCAGAATCGGTTTATTATGACCACAAGCGTGACTGGAACAAGATTGTAGACAATGCCATGCTGAAGGATTACTCCTGGCGGAGCTCCGCTCTGAAGTATCAGGAGCTTTATGATTGGCTGATCGGATATTAAGGAAAACAGAAATACGGTGACAATTATACAAAATTTCATGCTGATGGCTTCGGCCATCAGCTGGTTTACGGCGCAGGTTCTGAAGACGGCCATTGACGCCTATTTTAATAAGGGAATTCATTGGGAGAGAATGACCGGCTCCGGCGGAATGCCGTCCAGTCATTCTTCCACTGTGGTGGCGCTGACAACGGCAGCGGGCATCCAGTATGGTGTGGGAAGCGCGCTCTTTGCGATCTGCTTCATTCTTTCCTGTGTCGTCATGTATGATGCCATGGGAGTACGACGGGAGACCGGCAAGCAGGCGGTGATTCTGAACAAGATTCTCGTGGACAATCCCTTTAACTGGTCCGGAGAGGAATTCGAGAAGAAGCTAAAGGAATATGTGGGACATACGCCGCTGCAGGTGCTGGCCGGGGCCATCCTGGGCTTTCTGGTGGCCTGCGCCATGGCTCCCTTTTACGGTCTATGAGCATGACAGAAGCAAGTTTCAAAAAAACGGCAGGGGCAGCGGCGGTCGTTCTGGCTGTGCTGTCCCTGACTGCCTGCAAGGGCGTGGAGATCAACGGGAAAACCGAAAACATAGCGGGTTATACAGAGGCCCAAACCATGCTGGTGCTGGGATCTGAGCGAAATCGTTACCAGAGTGTTTTCGGCCCGGAGGTCTGGAGTCTGCCCGTCAGCGGCGAGCGGGAGGACAGCTACGGGGCTTATTTCGTGGACAAGATGAAGGAATTCCTTCAGGATATCCGCACCCTGGACCTGTTGGCAGAGGAGAAGGGCATTGCGCCCGGCTCTGCGGACATGGAACGTCTGCGGCAGCTGACCACAGAGTTCTACAGCGGTCTTACAGAGGATGACTTTGCCCTGATGCGGAACTGCACGGAGCAGGATGTGCTGACCATGTATATCAGCTATTTCACCGCCTGTCAGACAGCGGAATATCTGCTGCAGGGCGTGGATACCGAAGTGCCGGATGCCGATGCGAAGGTCATTGAGGTACAGCAGATCGTGGTGTCGGATCAGGCACAGGCAGATCAGCTGTGGCAGGAGGTCAATGTAGAAGGCGCAAACTTCGCCTATTATGCACGGCAGTCCTCGGAGGACCCGGATATCACCTTGACGCTGGCAAAGTCGGAAAAGGATGATCTGCTGTATCAGACCGCCTTCTCTCTGGAAGAAAATGAGATTTCCGATGTTTTCGAGCAGGACGGCAGATACTATATTCTGAAGTGTACGAATGCCTACGATCAGAAGGCTACGCAGGCGCGGAAGGAGAAGCTGGAGAGTGCCATTCGCAGCACCGCCTTCCGGAACAGCTATGAGGAGTATGCAGACCAGCACATTATCCGCTTCCGGGAGGATTTCTGGGACAGCATAGACCTGTCGGAATATCCGGACAGCACGGCGAACAATTTCTTCTCGCTTTATGACGCAGCGATGGCAAATGACTGATATTCGGATGCAAATAAAAATTTCATAGTACGATAAAAGGCGGATGGGTTTACCCATCCGCCTTCACATGTTTTACAATTCTTCGTTGTCGTCGGAAGATCATTACAGTGCCAGAACAATGCCGCCGTCATTGGCATAGACGGTTGCGACACCCTGGGCATTCGTGATGACGATGTCCCGGAAGGATGCGAGAGCCAGAAGATTCTGCTTCACCAGCGCAGCCCGATCGGGGCAGTTCACGTGGGTGATGACGGCACGCATATCCTTGGTTTTCTCTGCACCGCCGGCCCGCTTCACCGCAATCTCCGCCATCTTCTTCAGGGCACGATGCATGCCGCGCTGCTGATCCCGCTTCACAATGACACCGCCGTCGGCACCCATCACGGGCTTAATGTTCAGGGCGGAGACCAGAAGATACTGAACAGCAGAAAGCCGGCCGTTCTTCCGCAGGGTTTCCAGAGATTCCAGAACGAAGTAGGTCTGCATCTCCTTGCGCAGCGTCTCCAGATGGGACACCACTTCCTCAAAGCTGTGTCCCTGTTCCTTCTGCTCCTTGATCTCCAGACAAAGCTTGCACTGTCCGGCAGAGGCACTGTCGGAACCGCAGATATAGATCTTCTTTCCCATAAGGTCCGGATGTGCTTCCTCAAAAAGCTGACGGCCCACCATAGCGGACTGATAGCTTCCGGAGAGGTGCTCCGAAAGTGTCACCACATAGAGTTCCTGTGCCTCGGATGTCTCCATGGCCTGTGCAAAGGCTTCAGGAGAAGGACAGGCTGTTTTCGGCTCCGTGGGAGACGCCTTTACGCGCTTCAGGAATTCTGCCTGATCGAAGCTGTAGTCGTCAATCACAGAATAATCCGGAAGCTCCAGCGTCAGCGGAATGGAGACGAAGGCAGGATCCTTTTTCATTTCCTCGGTATAATCACAGCAGCTGTCACCAATAATTTGATATTCCATAGTCTTATGTCGAAAGCTCGACCTCTCCTAACGTAGTTTTTAATACTACTTATTATAGCAAAGACTATGCTTTTGTCAATCATTCCGGCTTGCTTTGATCCGGAAGTCCCAGCCGGCAGAAAACCATATCATAGCCGTCGGCACCGTAATTCAGAGAGCGGTTGACCCGGGAGATGGTGGCAGTGGAGGCACCGGTGCTTTTCGCAATGTCCAGGTAGGTGTGTCCTTCCCGCAGCATCTTGGCTACCTCATAGCGCTGGGCCATGGAAAGCAGCTCGTTGATGGTGCAGACATCCTCAAAAAACTGATAGCAGTCCTCCTTGGATTTCAAGGTCAGGATCGCATCAAACAGATGGTCTACTTCCTTCGTTTTCAGCTTATCGTTCATATTCACTCCTGCAGATATATTTTGATTCTTACTATACTTTCACACTTTAATCCGTGCGCTTTTTTGCTTTAGCGCTGGAAAGTATTCTATCACCTTTAAAAATGATTTGCAAGGGATGCGGCTTTCGGTAGCGGCGCACTGCTGGGTATGCTAGAATCAAAGCAAGGGGGCGGAGAACGCCGAAAGAGTATGAGAGAAGGAGGTATGGATATGCAGAATGACGAGAACAGAATGACAGATGCGCAGGGAAATGCCTTCGAGTCGAGTACAGATGAAGAGACCGCATTTCGTCTTCGCATGGAGGAGAGAAGAAAGGCAAGAAGGGAACGGCAGGAGAAGCGCAGAAGGGCGACACGCAGGAGACGGCTTCTGCTGCTGTGCATTGCGGTGCTGCTGCTGCTCTTTGGCATTGTCGGGCTGTGGGGCCGAAGACATTTCCCTGAGAATACCGTGACGGAGACCGAGGCGGCGAGCACGGCGGTGCAGGAAACGGAGCCGGCGCGGGATGAGAAGCAGGAGCTGCTGACGGAAGCGGCTCTGAAGGCGCAGCAGTATGATTATGACGGCGCCATCGCGCTGCTGACGACGTCCGCTTATGCGGAGGATGCGGAGGTGCAGGCGGCGGTGACCGCGTATACGGAGACCCGGGCGGCCTGTGTTGCGGCGAACAATCAGGAAATCACCCACATTTTTGTGCACTCTCTGATTGTGGACAAGGCCCGGGCACTGACGGATGACCGGCTGGGGCACAACTTCAATTCCACTATGACCACGATTCCGGAGTTTCAGGCCATTCTGGAGCAGCTTTATGCGCGCGGCTATGTGCTGGTGGGGCTTCATGACATCGCGGCGTCGGAGACCGATGCGGACGGCACCGAGCACATGGTGCAGAAGCAGATTCTGCTGCCGGAGGGGAAGAAGCCCATTGTGATTTCCCAGGATGATGTCTGCTACTATGAGTATATGAAGGGCCGGGGCTTTGCGGATAAGATGGTGCTGGATGCGGACGGCAGACTGAAGCTGCAGTATACGGATGCGGAGGGCAATGTCTCCATCGGTGACTATGATCTGGTGCCGATCCTGGATGCCTTCGTGGAGGAGCATCCGGACTTCAGCTATCACGGACACAAGGCGATTCTGGCCTTCACCGGCTACAACGGCATACTGGGGTATCGGACGGATGAGACCTATGATCCGAATTCGGAGAACTATGATGCGAACAACACAGCGAATGAGAACATAGCGGCGGATCGGGAAACGGTGAAGGAATTGACCCGGGCCCTGAAGGCGGACGGCTATGAATTTGCCTCCCATTCCTGGGGACACATCAACTTTACGGAGAGAAGTCTTGAGGATCTGACGCGGGATACGGAGCGATGGAAGAACAATGTGGAGCCGCTGCTGCCGGACAGCTGTGATATTCTGCTCTATCCCTTCGGCGCTGACATCAAGGACTGGCATGAATATGATGAGACGGCAGATGACAAGTATCTGATGCTGCACAACAACGGCTTCCGTTATTTCTGTAATGTGGATTCCACCCAGTACTGGGTGCAGTTCGGCACGGATTATATGCGGCAGGGTCGCCGGAACCTGGACGGCTATCGGCTCTATGAGTCCTATTCCGGTGCCGCAGACCGGGTATCGGATCTTATGGATGTGCAGCAGGTCTTCGACACAGACCGCCCGAC